>CALMPX010000100.1 GCA_937871355.1 uncultured Bdellovibrio sp. | reverse complement strand
ATTAAATAAGTCGACGGCTAAATTTTTAAGTTCGACCATCGACGTTTTTAAACGCGCATCACGAGAAGGAGTTGAGTATTCTTCCCATTCTCCAGATGTTCCGTAGATGTTTTCGGGTAAGCGCTCAGGATGGGCATTATTATTTAATCCCGCTTTGAGGGCCCCATCCACTGCAACGACTCGGTCTTGAACTGTTTGGCAGATATCAGAAGCTAAAGATTTAATTTCATTCACAGGATTTAATTTAAGATGACCGACGGATAATTGATTACGAATGTAATCGTAGTAAGCATAGTTCTGACCATCGATAATAAACGGACCTTTTTTCCAATCCGTTAACAATTTTCGATCCGTTCCAAAAAATTGAACGATATCAAACTTTTTTAACTCTGTATTTTTAGCTGGAACAATTCGTCCACCAACGTAAGATCCCGAAGAAGAATTAAAAGTAGATCCGACTAATTTAAGCGGGCGAAAGTTTTTGAATCCAGCCCCTTGATAAGGATTACTACGAACAAATTTTGTTCCGAATAAGCCCGAAGTTAAACTATTGTCTGGATGAGCGTCGATGAAATAGATTTTGCCATCCGCTGTTACTTTATAGACGATGGCTACATGCCCATTGGGGTCGTAGATGTTGGTTCCGGGGCGAATGGCCTCGCGATCCACTGACACAGGATAGAAATCCGTGAATAGCGCATCGCTGTCGCTGTTATCAAAATGCACGCGAAAATTAGCTGAATAGGTTGAATCGGGAATCGTTGAATTTAATGCACTGATGGCATCTTTAAATTTCCAAGATAATACTTTTTTAGTTGGCAGGAAATCCATACGCGACGTGACGACATTACCAAATGGTGTGTAACGAAGATTTCCTTCATTACCTGGAACATTTCGTCTATTGACTCCGTTGGCCACCGAAAATGGAAGACCATTTTTCCAGGCAAAATAGCCGCGCATCACATAGGATAACTTGGCACAGTCAGCAAAAACATTAAGGCTATTTGAATCAGAGCCTTTGTAAGGATTATTTTTATGTTTGAGACAAGATTGAAACGAATTACATTCGCGTTTTTCAACGGCTTGTCCGATGAGACTGACGAATTCGGAATAAGCTTTTTCATCGGAATCAGTCCATTCTGTTTTTTTAATTTTCCAATCAGCTCCGGCCATTGCATGGCTGGTAAAAGCTGTTAAAAGTAACGATGCTGATAATAGGCGTAACAACGACATAAAAAACCTTCCATTGAGGCGAAAATAATTAACTTTATGTATTGCGATTGATGTTCCAAAGCCCAAAGCTTCATAATTTCGATTTAAAGGTCAAACCAGTGTATCGTAACTATACAAAGTGCCGCTAATGACTGAATATCTTTTCGACACAGGTCAAAGCTTGGGGCTATTCAGTGGCGTTTTTCTTATTCAGTTCGCGGTAGAAGTTTTTCTTGGTTACGTGGGCTAGTTCTTTTTTGGGAGCTTTTTTAGCAGCCGCCGCTTTTTCTATACGAGGATTGAGTCGACGGACTGGTTTTTCATCACGAGTTTTTGGTGCACCATCATCGTCATTTTTGCGATCCGCTTTTTTGATATATGTATCATTGGGAAGATCTTGGATGAAGATACGTTCGACAGCGGCATCGTTTAAATAAACGAGTTCGCCGCGTTCTAATTGGCCTAATTTTAATTTACCAATGGCTACACGTTGCAATTTCATGACGTCGAAGCCAATTTTTTTGAACATTTCACGGACTTGATGGTTTTTACCTTCGGTGATGATGATTTTATACCAATCATGTTTTTCTGAAGTTTTTTGTTCGCGTGTTTTAGCCATTTTAATTTTTTCAACTAATTTAGCTTTTACTTTTCCGCCGCCAGGAATGGAAACGCCTTTATAAAGTTTTTCGATTTGGTCGGGACGGGGTTGTCCATTTAATTTAACATGATAGGTTTTTGTGACTTCTGTTTTTGGGTGCATGACTTTGTTGGCGAATTCACCATCATTGGTCATGATCAATAAACCTTCGCTATCCCAATCAAGACGCCCGATCGGAAACACACGCCCAGGAACGGCGGTCATATAGTCTGCGACCGTCGTGCGACCCAAGGGATCCGACATGGATGTAATAACATTTTTTGGTTTGTGGAACATGATATATAAATTTTGATTTTTACCTCGAAGCGGAGTTCCATCGACGCTGATCGAATCAGTGTGTTCATTGACTTTGATTCCTAATTCGTAAACTTTTTTACCGTTAACCGTCACCAGACCTTCCGCGATTAATTTATCGGCACCACGGCGAGAAGTTAATCCACGTTCAGCTAAAAGTTTGTTGAGGCGGATTTCAGAAGTTGAATTATTTTTTTTAGTTATTTTTGCTTCGCTCATTGTGTGTATCTCTCACTTCTTAAGGGCTTCGATCATTTTGGGTTTGAGGTCAGGCCACTCTAAGAATTGGGTAAAGGTTAGACTGTTTAAAGTTTCCCCATTACTATTCAGAAAAATCATGGTTGGCAAGCCTTTGATGCCATATTTATCGAGGATGATCTGAAGGGCAGGAGACTCTTCGGTGGCATCAACTTTTAAAAGCATAAAAGCTTGAGCGGCCTCAATGAATTCAGGACGCGAAAAGGTCTTTTCTTCCATTTCAAGGCAGGCCATACACCAATCGGCTCTGAAATCGATCATAACTGGAATTTTTTTGGCCTTGGCCTCGGCCAGTAATTCCACAGAGTAGGGTTGAAACATTGTAGATTTTATATTGTCAGAAGCCGGGAAAGCCAGGCGCAGATAGTAGATTCCCGTGAGAACCATGAATACACCTAAGAAAAATTTGATCTTATTCATCCATGCTCCAGAGCGTGGGAGCAGAGACAAAAACTGTCCAAATAAGCCAATAGCAATAAAAATAAGTC
>CALMPX010000099.1 GCA_937871355.1 uncultured Bdellovibrio sp. | reverse complement strand
AAAACTATAATTACAAATAGATAATGATGACGATCTAACTTAGAATCCTGGTTTAGTTTGTCCACCATTATAGTTTGGCTGATTTTGGTTCGGAAATCCACTGGACTGGCCATAAGGAGAGTTTATCTTTTGTAGAACTGAATCTGAGGTCGAGGCCGGAATACGTTCCCGGGCTAAAGCCTTGTCATTGGGATTACGCAATGAAAAATAGAGGCTTCCTGGACTTGTCGCGATGAGGGCCATAAGATCTTGGGCTTCAGCGGCTCCGGCTTCAACTGTTATGGTGTTGTACTTCGTATCACCCGTTAAAGTCGTTTGAATAAATTTTCCCGAAGGATCTTTTTCAATAGTACGCGGTAAATTATTATTAACGTTAAGTCCCGTCGCCAAAATAACAACATTTTGTTTATATAAAATGACTTGTTTTTTTTGATTAGCGCCTGAGCCTGAATCAATAACTGCAAAAATATCTACACGATCGCCAGGACGGATCAGTTTCGCATTAGATCGCGTTTCATCCACGGGAACAGTTACGGCTCTCATGCCTGGGGCTACCTGAACAGCCATTCCTGTTTCAACACCTGGCTCTAAAACTTTATTCTTAGTCAGTGTTTGACCTTTTTTAATAGGAATAGCCGCTACGGTTCCCAGTACGTCTCCAATATCGCGGAAAGCATCGGGCTCGACTTCATCTTTTAATTTTTCTTTGATTTCTAATTTTGTTTCGTAAATTGTATCCATATTTAAAATATCTTCTTTAGCAACAACAGCTCGAACTTTATCACCTAAGGTTTTATCCATTTCAGCTTTTTTTTCTTGAGTATAAGAATAAAGCATAAATACCGCAAATAATCCTGCGCCTAAAGAGATCCATAAATTTCTTGATTCATTCGGTCCCATAAATAAATACCTCGATGCCTTGTTAAAAAAATAACTTAATTGACCTTCTTACATTCGGCATTTAAACAGATTCCATAAACGGTCTTGACCCATATTTCTGGTGTAATTGGCGCATCTTCCTCAGAACTAGCCGAAAAGCCAGCTATCGCTTTCCAGACTGAAGTCGATTTATTTGCTAAATTATGATCGGCCTGGCTCAAATATTTGCTTTCCATTTTGTCTACACCGGAAACCGCAATACTTCGAACCGTAGCCGGCCACTTGCCTTTTTGCGTATCTTTCTTTGAATATCCATCGCCAATCACTCCGTGAACACGATTCATGGATTTAGCATAATGTGAAGGCCCGGCTCCGGGGCGGAAATACATCAAGTTAGAACGAAAGCGAAAGGTTTCTAATGTGTAATTGTAGGATCCAATTGAATTGAGTATTCCCGAATGAATCGCCCCGAAAAATCCTAAAGAAAAATTAAAAACTAAAATAACCATAAACAAAACAGGCAAGGCTTCGATCAGCGCCATTCCTTTATTATTTTTTTTCTTTTTAGGTTTAAAATTAATTTTTAACATCCGTTGTCCTCGTGCGGAACATAGGTTCCTCCGGTGGGGACATTTTTAAAATCCGGTAGATCTTGAATCGCCGTCATTCGATCTTCAAAAAATTTGATACACTCGGCTTGTGATGGATTTCTCAAAATAAAAGCATGTAAAGGAAATTTAAAAAGAGATTCGTCTTTGGTGATAGGACCTAGAAAAGGAATTTTTAAAGACTTAAATAATTTCAATTCGAGGCTTGAACTAAATCCTGACCAAGGGTGACGCGTTTCCTCGCCCATGCGATTGCTATCATCCAAACTAGCCATTCCTGTGGCGACATTTTTCCCGACAGAAACAGCAGATAATTCAAACCATTCTCCGGCCGCTCCTGATAATAGCGGAAAAGCGGCCGCTAGGTTTGTGAATTTTTTACGACCGGCCGCTTCGCTATCGGCCTTAGATAAATTTCCAGACGAGTAGGCGCGCGCCGCAGACCAAGTCACGTACTGAGCCACTTCCACGGTCATCAAAGAAAAAGTGAGTGCAAAAACAATCATTCCGCAGCTGATCACCAAAATAAATGAAAATAGAAATTCAGCGGCAATAAAACCGGCCTCTGAATTTTTCTTCGTTTTACTTTTGTCATGAGCTGAAACCATGTAACCACCCCAATAAAAGCTTACTGTGGATCTGAACTTAATGCTCGATTTATTGAATTGGGATGGCAATTTGCAGCCGTTTGGCTAGATCCACCCTTCATCGCTTTACAGTCTTGTTTCCAAGTTCCGTATTCAGACATATTTTTAACTTTGGTGACGGATTTGTCCGTTAAGGTTTGAAGAAATTCTTTATCTCGCAGAAACTTCATCGAAGCTGCAAATATTCCAATGAAAAGTGTCATCAAAAGCACAGCTTCAATGGCGAACTGACCTTTATTATTTAATTTTATTATTCGTCGACTCTGTTCCATGGAACAGACCCCGCATCTCCAGCGCCAGGGTAGGGTTGAAAACCCGAACCCGTAGCCAACTGAGTTTCCACACGCGAAGCAAGACGTACTCCTCCTTCTTCAAAGGCAGTCTTTGGAGCTTTCATTAAGGCCGACATGAACATCACGCCGCCCATAATTAAAAGAAGTACGTATTCAATTGTCATAGATGATTACTTAGTAGCTTCATCCATTCGATCAGTTGCTTCGCCAACTTTCGCCATAAATTTGTCTTTGATTGGTTTGCCAAAAGCAACAACTAATCCAACGACAACTGTTAATAATAAAATATACTCAGTCGCGCCTTGACCGCGTTCATTGTTAGTCATGTTTTTTCTAAGACGATTTCTTAAGTTTGATAACATTTTCATATAGATTCTCCCCTTTATATGTATAAAATCTTATCGACGTACAATGAAATAAACTTTAAAATTTTTGAATTTATTTTAAGACTGGTACTTGGTCTGTCTCAGAGTGAGACGTTTTTAAAGAATAAACACGGTGAACATTGCTAAAATGCATTCAAGTGCATTTTAATACATACTAAAATGCACTTGAATGCATTTTAGTACTATGTTAAAATTGAGCCATTATGACAATTGAAAGATATCTTAAAAAACAGATTGTAAGCGATCTTAAAGAAAAAATGGTTTTTTTAGGAGGCCCTCGTCAAGTAGGCAAAACCACACTCGCAAAATCGCTCATGAATAACAAAAAGGATCAGTATTTAAATTGGGACCTGGAACAGGATAAGCATCTTATTCTAAAAAAAGGTCTGAATATCGATTCAAATTTAATTATTTTAGATGAAATTCATAAATATAAAAACTGGAGATCGCTTGTAAAAGGCTACTATGATAAATATTACCCTGATCTAAATATTTTAGTTACTGGATCAGCGCGGTTGGATTATTTTCGTAAAGGTGGTGATTCCTTAGTTGGAAGATATCATTATCTTCGTTTGCATCCACTCAGTTTAATGGAGTTGAATAAAAACCCAAATAAAAGCGATCTTGATGCTTTGATTAAACACGGCGGCTTTCCAGAACCATTTTATAAACAATCAGAAGTTTTTACCAGCAGATGGCAAATTGAGCGCGTAAGTCGCGTCATCACACAAGACTTACGAGATTTGGAAAAGGTAAATGAAATTAGTCTCATTGAATTGCTGGCACAAGCTTTAGTTTTAAGAGTGGGCTCGAGCTTATCGATTAAAAGCTTACAAGAAGACCTGGAAGTCTCTCCGCATACAGTGAATCGTTGGATTGAAATTTTAGAAAATTTATATTATTGCTACCGGATTTCTCCCTTTGGTAAAGAAAAAATGAAAGCTGTTAAAAAAGCTCAAAAACTTTATTTATGGGATTGGTCAGAAGTCGAATCTGAAGGGGCTCGTTTTGAAAATTTAGTGGCTAGTCATCTATTAAAATTTTGTCATTTTCAAAATGATACTTTAGGCCTCAAAACAGAACTGAGATATTACAAAAATACGGTCACTGAAAAAGAAATTGATTTTATAGTCCTGCAAAAAAACAAACCTCTATTTGCTGTAGAATGCAAAACAGGCGAAAAAGATTTATCTAAAACATTAGTCAATGACGGAAAACGCTTGGGAATCCCTAAGCTATTTCAAGTTCACTTGGGAAAAAAAGAAAGTGGTCACGAATCCACGGGGAAAATTTTGCCATTTACTGTCTTTTGTAAAGAACTCAATATCCCTTAGTGTTTAATTCATAAAAAAAGGAAGCTTTCGCTTCCCTTATTTTACATACTATTTTTTTGTTTAGATTAAGCAGCTGGAGCTGGTTTTTTCAATTTATTTGCTTGTTTAACAACAAGGAATAAGACGAAGGCAATACAAAGAAAATCAATTGTCGCTTGCAAAAAGTTTCCATAAGAAAGAACGGCAGCTCCGGCTTTGATAGCTTCTTCTTTCGTCGCATAGTCTACACCATTCAAGGCAACAAACTGCTGAGCCACATTAATCCCTCGCATTAATAAACCAATCACAGGCATTAAAATATCCGCCACTAATGAATTGACGATTTTTCCGAATGCGCCACCGATGATCACACCGACTGCTAAATCCAAAACATTTCCTTGTGCAATAAACTTTTTAAACTCGTCTCCCATATTATCTCCTTTTTTGTTTTAATTTTATAAATTAATAATTAGCAACTAAAGACGTTGTCCACGTTGTTTTGTCAGATTTAGCGACGGCAGCCGTTGCTTTTTCATCATAATGATTAAGCAATAAAGCTGTTTTAAGCGCTAATACTTTTGACATAGATACTGATACGGAGCCCTCGGCATTAATGATATTCGCTGTTTTATCATTTAGTCCTGGTAGATATTCTACCCAAAGTTTTGTACTTGTTGATTCGTTCCATTTATTTTCGATTTCTGAGTACAATCGTCCGTAGTCTAAACTGACTTTTGATTGATCAAGATTTGTTTGATCAGCATGTCGATATCCTAGTTCTGCAAACCAGTTGATCGAGTCCGATTTGTGAATAACATACTTTGCACCCAAGTCATAAGAAAGCTTATTATCGAAGGCCGTTGCCGAAGCTAAATCTTTATCGTATTGAGCTTGAACGAATAATCCAAAAATGTCTTTTGTGATGGTGTAATCATACCGAAGTCCTAAGTTTAAGGCGTCAGCAGATTTGGTTTCTCCGTTTAGTGCTGAATCCGTAATTCCATAAACATAACTTCCGAATCCAGTGTAAGCGCTATAATCATTTTGCTTAAATTCGTTTTTTGTTTTAGCGCTGTAAGTTTGTGATGATGATACGGGTGGTGAGTTAATCACGACAAAAGAAGCTTCTGAAGATCCTTTATAACTTGATTGGGCTTGGGCTGCTCCCGCCACAAATAGGGTCACGACTAATAATTGTTTAAACATAATATTCTCCTGTTTGCTAAATAGTTTGGAACATTAAATAGACTTTTATCTAGTTATGTCAATTGTTAGCTGTTATACTATTTATGCATGAAATCAGTCCCCGGTGAAAACACCGATCTTATTCTTAAAGGCGAAAAAGTTCACGTCCAGACGGAAGACTGGGCCGATAATGGATATACTCTCGTTTCACGTGTTTTTAAACACGGATCTGTGATTAAAACCTTTAAACTTCCCTACGATAAAATCAATCAAGTCGAAATCGATGAGCACCGCCAGAAGGCTCTTCAAAGATTCCATCAATTTGTGATTGAAAAACTTTACGCTGAATAAAATCTAGCCTCCCCAGCCGTCTTAAAGTACTTCAAGCTAAGTCTATGATTTCATTGAAGCACGTCTATAAAACGTACGATTCAGACCGCCATGCTCTACGGGATATTAGTTTTACACTCAACCCAGCAGAGCTCGTTTTTTTAACAGGCCCTAGCGGGGCTGGAAAAACAACTTTGTTTAAGCTTCTATCTATTCAAGAAAAAATCTCGAGCGGTGAGCTCAATTTCAACAATCATCCGATGAATGATTTTAATATAAAACGTATGACGGCTTATCGTCGAAAGTTGGGCATCGTCTTTCAAGATTTTCGACTCATACAGGATATTAATATTTTCGATAATGTGGCCGTGCCTTTGAAAATTCAAAACTATTCAAAAAAAGAAATTTCTCTAGCTGTTCATGAAGTGCTCGAAAGATTTGGTTTGCAAGAATATGCAAATAGTTATCCAGACTATATTTCTGGCGGAGAAAAACAGCGTGTGGCTATTGCACGCGCCATTGTTCATAAACCTGAACTTATTATTGCTGACGAGCCCACGGGAAATTTAGATCGTAAAAACGCCTTATCGGTACTTTCTATTTTTCAAGATTTAGCAGCTCAAGGCGTAGCGGTCATGATCGCGACGCATGATGAAGAATTTCTAAAAAGTACGAGCAAAAAAAGCAAAGTGCGCCAAATTCATTTAGAGAGTGGTCGCGTTGTGAAAGATCAACCCTTATGAAAACAATTTATATGATCTTTATGAGCTTGTGCGTATTTATTCTTTCATCTGTGCTTTATATTAAACAAAATACGAATATTATTTTTGGAGACGCTTCAGACCTTTATACTGTCAATATCTCTGTGGAAAAGTCCCAAACGCCAGAACAAGTTGAATCAATTTTAAAACAAGTACAAGATGTTCATCCAACACACATTAAAAAAGTGACCTTGATTTCGTCTCAAGAACTCATCGCCGACGTTGAAAAAGTTTTACCTGCATATAGTTCTGGCTTGTTTGAAAATCAAGAATTAGAACAAATTTTAAACCCTATTATCGAAGTTCAACTAGCGCCGGAAGCTTCGAGCAATGACATCATCACAAAAATAAAATCTATTACGGGCATCAGCAGTGTTACTTTTAGTGCTGATTGGGTTGAAAAATTCAAAAGCTTTTTTTTAGTTGCCAACATCATCTTGGAAACCATTTTTATTTTGTTCTTTACGATCCTCTCTTTTTTGATCGCCGTACTTATTCGAAATTACCTGATCAGCAGTAAGGACAGTATTTCATTACACACTTTGTTGGGAGCAACCCCAAGTCAAGCCTTTATAAAACCCTATTCACAAATTATGCTTTTAACTTTTATTTCTTATATCATTGGAATATTTTTTACTTTTGTTTTGGCGGCAACCATCAAACAAAAAGTATCCGCAAATATTGATTTTGCTTTCATCAACAGCCGCATGAGTTTTTTAAGCGCAACAAATATTCTAATTATTGCTTTGGGTTTGTTTCTTAATCTCGCTATTTCATATGGCCTTTCGCATCGCTACATCAACAAAGAATATTACAAACATGACTAGATGGCTTCTTTGTTTTTTTATAATTGGCCTTGGCTCCCACGTCAGTTTCGCTAAAAACTTAGGAGAGCTCGAAACTGATCGTTTGCAAATTGAAACGCGGAAAGCTCTGACTTTTTCTAAAATTAATATTATGGAAAACAATATTCAATCACTGTCAGAGGGTCTGGCCGCAAGAAAAAACAAGCTCGCTAAGCGATTACAATCGGCCCAGACATTAAAAAATAATAAATGGGGAACACTGCTCGGTTTAAAAAACATTACGCTGCTTCAAAGAAATTTAAATACATTAAGATCGATTAATCAGCACGACGTTAATTTTATTCATGAGCAAATTTATAAACTCGATGAATTGAAAAAAGAAAAAGAAAATCTCATTCGCGCCAATAATGAATTCGATACTTTAACTGAAAATTTAAAAAAACAAGAAGAACTTATTTTAAAAGAAGAGTCGGATGAAAATCAAAAATTGATCAAAGAGTCTCGATCTTCTTTGTTGTTGCTTAAAGGCCAACTGGTTAAACCGATTTTGGCTCCAATTAAAGAACATTATGGTTTAGTTAAACAGAGCCAATATATGAATTATAATAAAGGCTACACCTTTTCGACGACATCTGAAAATAGAGAAACTTCATTATACGCTCCATTGTCAGTCCAGGCTGTCGGTCCAGGCACTGTCATTTTCCGTGACGTTTTAAATCACTGGGGCGAATCTATAATTCTACAGCATGATGGCGGCTACTACTCGGTGTATGCCAACGTTAAAAACTGCACGGTTCAACTTGAGCAGAAAGTACAAATGTCAGAAAAAATATGCGAATCGACATCAGGCGATTTTTATTTTGAACTGAGACATTTTAAAATTACAATTAATCCTAAAAATT
>CALMPX010000098.1 GCA_937871355.1 uncultured Bdellovibrio sp. | reverse complement strand
CGAGACGGCCGTGAAGGCGGTCAAACTTGGCGCTTGGGATTTTGTTGAAAAGCCCTTGTCATTGGATAAAATCAGTCTAGTGATAGAAAATGTTCTTAAATTTAAAAACGAAAAATTAGAAAAACTAGCTCTTTTAAATAAATTAAGAAATAGTATTGCACTTGTCGGAGAGTCGAAAGCGCTTCAATCTGTGCGTGAACAAATCGTACTTTTTTCTAAAGAAAGCTTTCCTATTCTGATTTCCGGTGAAACAGGCACGGGACGAGAGCTTGTTTGTCACAACATTCACTATATGAGCTCACGCGCGAGTCGTCCCATGACGGAAATTAATTGCAGTACATTGCCACAAGAACTGATAGAGATCGAAATGTTTGGAATCGAAAAAGGTTCGCTTCCGGGAATTGATAAAACTCGTAAAGGTAAATTAGAATTAGTCGATGAAGGGACATTGATCATCGAGCAAATCGAAGAAATGCCAGACGTACTTCAAAATAAATTAGTACAATTTATTCAAACGAATCGTTTTGAACGCGTCGGCAGCCGAGAAAACCTGTCGGCCTATCCACGAATTTTATTAACAACAGCGTATGAGAGCCAACAATTTCAAGTCAGTGAACGTATTCACCCTGAATTGAAAAAAATTATTCTAGGACATGTGGTATCTGTGCCGCCGTTGCGTGAACGCAAAGAAGATATTTTGCCACTTGTTTTCCACTTCAGTGACATTATTGCTAAGCAAATGGCCATGTTTAGAAAAACAATTTCAGAACAAGGTTTGAAACTTTTAGAAAAACACACTTGGCCAGGTAATATCCGCGAATTAAAAAACTACATCGAACGCGTTTATATTTTAACTCCTTCAGATTACGTCGATATTCATGATTTACGTTTTGCTGGTTTGGTCGATAAAAAAGAATCTAAAAATTTAAATTCCGCCGATGACTTGTCAGGAATGTCGACTTTCCGTGAAGCCCGTGCTGAATTTGAAAAAGAATATCTCATTAAGAAAATTCAGGAAAATGGTGGAAATATTTCTAAAACGGCTGAAGCTATTGGACTAGAGCGCAGCTATCTACATCGTAAAATTAAATCCTATGGAATCGAGGCCGTATAATGAATAAAAATATACTTAAATGGACGCAAACGCATTTATTCACTCAAAAAGAAGCCCCAGCAGATGCAGAAATTCCCTCTCATAAATTAATGATGAGAAGTGGTTTTATGAAAAAATTAGCTCCGGGTCTTTATACTTATGGGGCCATTGGGCTTCGTGCCATTCGTAAATTTGAAAATATCCTACGTGAAGAATTGCATAAAGCTCGAGGGATTGAAGTTTTAATGCCCGTCGTGCAACCTAAAGAGTTGTGGGTGGAAACGAATCGTTGGACCGAAATGGGTGCAGGTCTTTTGAAATTCAAAAATCGCAATGATCATGAGTTTTGTTTAGGTGCGACTCATGAGGAAGCCGTTGTGGATTTTGTTCGTCATGATTTAAAGTCTTACCGGGATCTTCCTAAAAATATTTACCAAATCCAAACGAAATACCGTGATGAGATTCGTCCTCGCTTTGGACTCATGCGTGGTCGTGAGTTCGTGATGAAAGATGCTTACTCATTTGATATGGATCAAGCCGGCGCATTGAAATCATACGACGATATGTATAAAGCCTACCAACGCATTTTCGATCGTCTTAATTTGCAATATCGTATCGTGCAAGCGGATGCCGGTAATATCGGTGGAAGTCAAACTCACGAGTTTCAACTGTTAGCTGAGGCCGGAGAAGATGCTCTTCTGGTCAGTGATACAACGCAATTTGCTGCTAACGTTGAAGTGTGCCCCGCCATCGACTTCGAAGCTCCTCAAGCTGGAACGGAGTCGCAGGCTACTTTGGAAAAATTTGAAACTCCGAACCAAAAGACAATTGCTGATCTTGAAGCTTTCACCTCGGTGCCCGCAAACAAATTAGTTAAAACATTATTTTACTCGGCTAATGATGGAACAAATGCTAAAGATCTGGCTTTAAAGCCGATTGCCGTTTTATTACGTGGCAGCGATGAAATAAATCCGATTAAATTAAAAAATGTATTAGGTCTAACCAATGAGCCCCGCATGTTAACAGATGCTGAAGTTAAAGAAGCTTCCGGAGCAAACCCGGGATCATGCGGGCCAGTGGGACTTAAAATTCCGATTTACGCCGACACCGGAATTATGCATTTGCAAAATTACATTGTCGGTGCCAACGAAGATCATTTTCATTTGAAAAATGTCAATCATGAGCGTGATTTTAAAATTACGAAAACAGCTGATGTTCGTATGGCGAAAGCCGGTGACAAATGTCCAGAATCAAATGGAAAACTTATTTCTTATCGTGGAATTGAAGTGGGCCATGTTTTTTATCTCGGGAAGAAATACTCGGAAAAAATGAATGGTGTTTTTCTTGATAAAAACGGTAAATCGCAATATTACGAAATGGGTTGTTATGGCATCGGAGTGACTCGCACGGTTCAGGCGGCCATCGAGCAAAGTCATGATCAAGATGGAATTATATGGCCAAAGGCCATTACGCCATTTCACGTTCATATTTGTCATCTCGATCCAAAAGATCAAGCGTCGACAGATTATGTGAATCAAATAGCAACAGCTTTAGCTGAGCAAGAAATCGAAGTTTTTATTGATGATCGTGATGAGCGCCCAGGGGTTAAGTTTAAAGATGCAGATCTTTTAGGTTTCCCTGTTCGCATCGTTGTAGGCAAAAAAGGTTTTGAAGCGGACCAAATCGAAGTGGTTCATCGCAAGACAAAAGAAGTTTTCAAATTAAGTAAAGCCGAAGTCGAAAAGAAAACTAAAGAGCTTTTATGATTTCGATAAAGAATCCAATTATGTTGGCGTTAGATGTTGATTCAGATCAACAGGCTTTTTCGTTGTTGGATCAAGTCGGGGGTCTAGTTGGAGCGATCAAAATTGGTCCTCGTTTAAATTTGAAATACGGCGCCTCTTTTATTGAAAAAGCGGCTCAATATTCTCCTGTTTTCATCGACAATAAATATTTTGATATTACATCGACAGTCCTGGCCTCTGTGCAAGCCAGTTTTGATAGTGGGGCCACATTTGCGACTGTTCATGCCTTGAATGGATTTGAAACTTTAAGTCAGCTCTACGCACTTGAATTAAAATTAAATAAAATCCGCCCATTTAAAATTTTAGCGGTGACGATTTTAACGAGTTGGACTCAAGATCAGTTTCCTGAAAATTTTAAAAACCAAACGATCGAAGAGCACGTTTCAAGTTTAGCTGAGCTGGTGGCGCGTTCCGGTCTAAGTGGTCTTGTTTGTTCAGGCCATGAGTTAAGTTTAATCCGTCGTACTGAAGATCCAACAAGTCGTTTATTTAAAGTCGTTCCGGGTATTCGTATTGAAGAAGATCTTATCTCAAACACACAAGATCAAAAAAGGGTTATGACGCCGACCCAGGCTCTTGAATCCGGCGCCAATGCCTTAGTCATCGGGCGAAGCATCCTCAATTCGAAAAACCCTCGTCAAACTGTGCAAAAAATACTAGAAACTATTTAATTAGAGACTTAAAAACTAATCAGAGATAAATCAGGCCATTATGAAGAACAATTTCAAAGGTAAAGGTGGATCTCAAAAATCCTCTCATTCGATTTCTAAGACAAACAAATCTCGTCTTCCCGCGCGTCCTGTAAATCAAACCAGTGGCGGCGGCAAGTCACCTTCTTTTCCCAAGCACTGGAGACAAGTGGCGGGAAATCATGCGATCATGGAGCTTATTAAAGTTCGCGCAAAATCAATTAAACATTTACTGATTCAAAAAAACTGGGAAACTTCAGCCGACTTAAGATTGTTGATGGATCTAGTTAAGAACGCTCGCTTAACCGTCGAAGAAAAATCTGATGCTGAAATACAAAAAATCTGTCCATCACATCAAGGTGCAGTCGCTTTTTCTGATCATGTATTAGAATTTAATTACACGACGGCGGGCTGGAAAAAACACAGTTTAGTTTTAGCCTTAGATGGAGTCGAAGATCCTCATAATTTGGGTGCGATCATGCGAACATCGTGGTTGATGGGTGTTGATGGTATTATTACTCCGAATGACCGCGCCGTCGGCTTAACCGCCACGGTTCATAAGGTGGCTTGCGGCGGAGTCGAACATGTTCCGATGTCTCAAAGTAATAACTTTGCCGACCCATTTAAAAAACTTAAAGAAGATGGCTTCTGGGTATTTGGAATGTCCCACAAGGCCACAAAAACAATCTATGATCTAAAAATTCCTGAGCGAGTCGTGTGGGTGATGGGTTCCGAAGATAAAGGTATTCGTATTCCCACAGAACGTGCCTGCGATGAACTTGTTTCTATTCCTCAAATCGATGCCAATGCCAGCTATAATGTATCGGTGGCGACAGCCTTAGCTTTGGCTGAAACCAAACGTCAGTGGTCTGCGACTAAATAGCTGAATTTACTTAAGTTTAAGATTGAAATGACTTTTTTGGATACCTATACAAAAAAGTCATAACTTTTATAGACAGGTATCCAAAAAAGTCATACAGTAAGGTATGCAGAAATTAAAAGACCGTTATTTGAAAAAACAGATTATTGCAGATTTAGATCAAAAAATGGTTTTTTTAGCAGGACCGCGACAAGTAGGAAAAACAACTTTAAGTAAAAACTTGAATTCATCTTCACTCTACTTAAATTGGGATATTGATGCCGATAGAACTGCAATTCTTAGTAAAGAGTACAGAAAAGCAGATCTCATTATTTTTGATGAAATACACAAGTATTCTTCATGGAGAAACTATTTAAAAGGGCTGTATGATGGAATTGCTCAAAGGCAGAAAATTTTAGTCACTGGAAGCGCAAAACTCGATCTTCTTCGCAAAGGTGGTGACAGTTTACAGGGCAGGTACTTTTTCATGAGGCTTATGCCACTTTCATTTTCTGAACTTAAAATGTCTAATCAAAATGATTTACTGAATTTATATAATTTATCAGGTTTTCCAGAGCCATTTTTTAATGGGTCAAAATCCTACGTTAATCGCTGGTCTAAGCTTTATAGTGAGAGAATTGTTAGGCAAGAAATCTCGTCAACAGAGCTTATTCAAAACTTGGGAGACATGGAAATTTTAATGAACAGACTTCCTGACTTGGTAGGGTCAGGACTTTCTATCAATTCTATTTGTGAAGATATTCAAGTAACCCACAAAACACTTTCGAATTGGCTAAATATTTTTGAAAAACTATATTCAATATTTAGAATTTCTCCATTTGGATCACCAACGGTTAAGGCGCTCAAAAAGCAACAAAAGCTTTATTTTTTTGATTGGAACAATATTTTAGATGAGGGTGCTCGATTTGAAAATTTAGTGGCAGTTCACTTATTAAAATGGATTTTTTATATGCAAGATGTGGAAGGTCGAAAGATGG
>CALMPX010000097.1 GCA_937871355.1 uncultured Bdellovibrio sp. | reverse complement strand
CCCTAAATTTCTTTAGGGGCTTCAGCAGTCTACAGGTTGTCACTTCAGGCCTATTACCAACCTTCTCTTTTTAGGGAGAAAGTTGGCGGAGCGGACGGGACTCGAACCCGCGGCCTTCCGCGTGACAGGCGGACGTTATAACCAACTTAACTACCACTCCGTAGTCGTTCATGAGCTATCCAATATAGGGATATTCGAAATAAATTCAACTACTTTCTTTGGGTCAGCGTAATTTTGAAGCAAAAAAAATACCTGACTGGGCTGTTGGTGCAGGTTATCTTTAGTCCTTAACAATATACGAGGTCCAAATGAAACAAACTCTAGCATTCCTTGGTTTAGCAACTTTACTTATGACCACTTCGACTTTCGCCTCTGACAAGACAACAAAGCCTGCTGATGTAAAACCAGCAACGATATCAGATAACCAAACAGCAACACTGACGATTGAAGGCATGCACTGTGGTGGTTGTAAAAAAATGATCACTAAATCGGTTTGCGAAGATAAAGCGTTATCTTCAAATTTTGAATCTTGCGAAATCACTAACTTAGATACAAAAAAACAAATCGGCACCATGGTGATCAAATATAAAAAAGATGCGCCGGTTGATATAGATGGCGTAGAAAAAGCGATTCAGACCGCGGGCGATTACAAATTAACTAAAAAAGAAATCAACCCTCAAATTAAAAAATAATTTTTCATTTTATTCAGATCGGTTTTCACATGTCAGACGCAGATATTAAAACATTAGGTAAGCCGGCGAAAACGGAAAAACTTCTTTGGTTGGACATGGAAATGACCGGCCTGGATGTGAATAAAGAAGTCATTATCGAAGTGGCGTGTATCGTGACTGACATGAATTTTAAAGAATATGAATCTTTCGAAACGATCGTTAAACAACCGCAAAGTTATTTAGATAATATGGATGATTGGAACACCAGCCATCACGGAAACTCAGGCTTAACCGCTAAAGTTCCTTTCGGCATGGAGCCCTCGGCGGTCGAATATAAACTGACATCCATGATTGAGCGCCATTGGCCTGACTGGAGAAAATCCAAACAAGACCGCCCGATTTTAGCCGGAAATTCCATCGCGCAAGATCGTTTGTTTATCGATGCCTACATGAAACAATTATCCGAACGCCTTCATTACCGCGTGCTGGATGTCAGTTCATGGAAAATTATTTTTAATAATAAGTTTGATATTCACTACAAGAAACAAAATTCCCACAGAGCTTTAGATGACATCCGCGAAAGCATCGGCGAGCTTCGTTTTTACATCGATAAGATGCAAATCCATCCTCTCTAAATAAAAAAGGAAGACACCTTCGTGTTTTCCTCATTCTAATCCTAATTTTAACGTTTTTTTAGGAATTGGTTCAAGATTCGAACAAGTCCCTCGAAAAAAAATATCAAAGACTCAAAATCTCTGCTTCCGAAACAACTTTTTCTTCGCCGGTTTTAAAATCTTTGATTTTAAATTCCATCGATTTGTCTTCTTGTTCGAAAATCAAAATGGCATTGTCCACACCCATTTTATTGGCTTTTTCAAATTTCTTTTTAAAGTTACCAGTCATTAAAACTTCGCAGGATTTATTTTGACGACGTAAATCGGAAGCCAACTGCATCGCTTTCATCATGGCCGCATCACCCAAGGCAATGATCGCGATCGGTTTCGTCGCCACAGGCACCGCAGTCCCCGCTACAATCGTTAAATCAGAAAGTCGATCAACGCCACTGGCCCAGCCGACTCCTGGTGTTTTAGGTCCACCCAAAGTTTCTGATAAACCATCGTAACGACCACCGGCTAAAATCGCCCCTTGAGCACCTAATTCGGTGGTGACGAATTCAAAAACGGTATGACAGTAGTAATCTAATCCACGAACGAGTTTAGGATTCACTTGATAAGGTATTTTTAAAGCGTCTAAACCCGCCAGCACGCCGGCAAAAAATTCTTTCGCTGTCGGTGTTAAATGATCGGCCATCTTCGGTGCACCAGCCACCAGTTTTTTATCGTTTTCATCTTTACTATCTAAGATGCGCATCGGGTTTTTCTCTAAACGCTTTTGCGAATCTTCGGAAAGCTGATCTTTTAGCGGAGTTAAGTACGACACCAAAGCGGTGCGATAACTTTCACGAGATTCTTGATCACCCAAGGTATTGATTTCAAGAACGGCGCGATCATGCAAATTTATTTTTTTCAAAAAAGTATAAGCTAAATCGAGAACTTCCACGTCCGTTAATGGATTTTCCATTCCCAAGACCTCGACACCGACTTGATAAAATTGGCGGTAACGTCCTTTTTGCGGACGCTCGTATCTAAACATGGGACCGTAGTAATAAAGTTTATTGGGATTATGTTGAGCTAAACCTTCGCTGATAAAGGCGCGTACGACACCAGCGGTTCCTTCTGGACGAAGCGTAATACTTTCTCCGCCGCGGTCGGTGAAAGTATAGGTTTCTTTGCTGACCGCATCGGAGGTTTCCCCTAAAGAGCGGTGAAAAACATCAGAGAATTCAAAAATCGGGGTCTCGATTTCTTTGAAACCGTAGTTTTGAGCGCATTTAAACGCGGTATCTTCGATCTAGCGAAATCTATTCTTTAATTCCGGCAATAGATCCCTTGTGCCACGAACACTTTGGTATTTACTCATAATGAAAGAAAGTCTATCCTAACTTTCATTATGATGAAATGGATTTTAACTGGTTTATTTGTTTTTTCTATCGCTGTAGGGTCGTTGCTGTACTTCAAAGGCCATACTTCGGGCGGAAACGCTCCGGAAATCGACTGGAGAAATTTGGCCGAATTGGATTACACCACCCAAGTGGCTACCGAAGGATTAAAAAAATATGACAACACCCGAGTCAAAATCCCTGGATTCATGGTCCCCTTAGAAGATGACTCGAAACAGGTCACAGAATTTTTATTAGTCCCCAGCCCCCAAGCGTGCATCCATGTGCCCGCACCTCCTCCAAATCAAATGGTCTATGTTAAAATGAAATCAGGTGGAACGCCTGCGGCCTTCGGACCGATTTGGGTTTACGGTGAATTTAAAATTGTGACCAAAGGCTCTAAGTATGGTGATGCTTCGTTTGAACTCACCGGAGACACGATCGAACCTTACAACTAAGGTTTTGATTTAAATATGGACCACTCGACAAATTATATCACCCCTGCCGGTTTTGAAAAACTTCGTGCGGAATACACGGAACTTTTGCATCGTGAACGCCCCAAAGTGGTTGAAACCGTCACCTGGGCCGCGAGCAACGGAGATCGTTCAGAAAATGCCGATTACCAATACGGAAAAAAAAGATTGCGTGAAATTGATCGCCGGCTTCATTTTTTACAAAAAAGAATGGAAGCGGCTGAAGTGATTGATCCAGGAACTTTGAAATCAGAAAAAATTGTTTTTGGGGCTACTGTGACCATCGAAGATGAGGATGGAAATTCAAAGACGTACAAAATAGTCGGAGAAGATGAATTCAATATCAAAGAAAATAAAATTTCCTGGAAATCGCCTGTGGCCAAAGCTTTGCTGGGTAAAAAATTAGACGACGAAGTTAAAATCATTAAACCTACTGGCGAAGAAATCGTAGTCATCACCAAGATCATTTTTATCTAAATATATATCAAAAGCCTCATGTCTCAAATTGAAACACTCAAATAGAATATAAGCTTTATTTGTCATCTGTCTTATTTCAATACAGCTTAACTTACTTATAATCGTTTAAACCCTGGTGTGGAACATGCTGATACATACTTGGATTGTAAAAACCAGGAGTCACTATGCGTTTTAAAAACATCACCAAAAGCATTTTAGCTGGCCTCACCTTTATGTCGGCTGTTTCAGCTCATGCGGTCTTATCTAAAGATTTGAAAGTCGCTGCAGCAGAACTACAAAAGGCGGCTTTAAGCCAAGATTTAACTCCGGCTACCTGTGCGGCCCAATTAAAAATGATGGCCGATGAACTTTACAATTTACCTCCTGACTATTTCACTAATGATTTAGATGTCAAAGAAACGGCCGACGGATCAGATGCACTCTCACAATTATTTAAAACTCGTCTTGAATTAACTCAACGCTTTAAACAAATGGTCGTGACCGGTGGATTTAAAGATTCAACTGAATTAGAAGATTGCGCCACACGTCTGAGAATTGCTTTAAGAAATATTCGCGAGTTAGAAGATGTCACGGGTCTCAATTTATTAAATAAAGCCGGAAAAACCCCGGCCGCTTTATCCAGAACTCCCGTTCCTTATCCTATGGTCGATCAATCGTGGCCCAATCTTCTGATGAATCGCGAAATCTATGGAAATAAAAAATTAGATAAAACGATGATTAAATCTGGCGACATCTTTTTAGTTAAAGGCGTCATGTTCCCTGCTTCTCCGATCAGTCGCGTGAGTAAAGTGGATAATCAATTTACTCATATCGCTGTCGCCTATGTTGATGATGGTTCTTTATTTGGTCCTCAAAACAAAGGAAATGTTTATTTCATCAATGCAGAACCTGATTTTGGAGTTGAAATCGTGGGTTTTGATTTCTTTGTTAAAGATCGAAAAGCACGTTTACTTCATTACCGTTATTCAGAATCAAATGGCGATGCAGAGAGATCAGCGCGATTAGCCGCGGAAGCTGCAAAGTATGTAGCGGCGATGTCAGTGCCTCGCGTGAATCCAAAGGATTTAACTGATTTAACTTTAGCGGATCGTCTTTTAGCTACGAACAATAACTTACCACCACTTGTTCCGTATAACTTCTCGATGGATTTAGCTAAAAAAGATGCTTTATTTTGTTCTCAAGTGGTGAGTTTTGCTTTTGATCATATTTGTGAAAACCAAGCCTGTGAAACATATCCTAAATATATTCCGGAAGGGAAATCAGCCATTCCTTTATCAGTTTCAAAGTTTGACGTGGAAAACAATTCTTTGGCTCAACTTTTAGAATTAAAAAAACCTGAAATCTTCAGTCCCGCGGATATCGAGATCGACCCTCGTTTCCAATTATTAAGTGAATGGAGAGATTACTCGGTGATTTCTGAAAGTCGTATCATCGACATGACTAATACAAAAATCTTTCAGTACATCGAGAATCAAAAATACACTTTTTTGATCAATGATTCTTTAAACATTATGGCCAACATTGGTAACAAGGTCGCTAAAGGCGCTCGTATATTACCGGAGTACACACCAGATGGTTACGCTAAAGGGACTATGATGATGACCTTTTTGATCAAGTACACCGGCCCGGGACAAATGATTGTTGATCAAATTCCAAATTTACCGTCAGACAAAGTGGCTCAAATTATGATGGACCAAGGCGTTCCCGCGGAAATGGCGAATAAGGTAGCTCGAGATGGAAAATCGACATTAACTCGTATTTTAAATCACGTCAGTATCACGACTCGTATCACAAATTTAAATGAACAAAATTTAAAAGTAAAAGGCCGTTACCTCACGGCAAAACAAATGGATTTTGCGATCGATCAAATCCGAAATAAAGATTGTGAACGTTACATCAAAGGTGAAAATCCAGTGATGATTCATGATTTTTTCCGCCGTACCAACAGCAACATGAAATCTGAACAATGTGATATGAAAAATACACCGCTCACTGATTTAGTTTACTGGTAATCGTAAAAGAATAAAAAAGGATATATTTATGAAAAAACAGACATTACACACAATAGCAACAGGCCTTTTAATTACTCTTTCGACTTTATCAGCGAAGGCTCAGGTCAGCATTCCGTCCTTAAAAGCGAATGAAAAATACACGGTGTTGACGGTGACTCCAGACACACAAGGTATGACGATGCAACAAAAGCAACTCATCGAGAAAGTTAAAGTTGAATCGAAAAATTTAACGGAGAAAATTTCGACTGTGGCCGGTCAGGCCTTCTCGCAAGAGAAAGGTATTAGTCAAATTTTTGTTAATTTGGGTGAATCTTTAAAAGCCGATTTAGGACCACAGCTTGATACTTTACGATCTTCGTTACCGGCCGATGATGCTATGTATTTATCTGTTTATGTCTTACCGTGGGAAACAACCGTTCAAACTCAAACTGAGGTTCAAAACTCTATTTTATCCATGATCGGACCGGTTCAAGAAGCCCGTGTTGATCTGACTCAATTGGCTTTAGCGGGAAAAAGTAAAACCGCTGAGTTCTATGGAAAAATCAATTCTCAAATTCGCAGTCTCAAATTAGCCGAAACGGATAAGTTTCAATTACAATCGATTGCCTTCCATATCAAATTAGTTCGTGGCGATAGCCAAATTCGCATTCAGCTTTTAGGTCGTTTGAAACAAATGAGCACGCCGTTTGTCAAAGATAACGAACAGGTTCATATTAAAGCGATCGAAATTTTCGGCAACGAAGCGACTCAACAACGTCCGATGTTACTCATGGACATCACACAACATCTTCAAGACAAATCACGTTCTCTTCCTGAAATTGTTATGGATTTCGGTCAATTCGGTGGCGTTTCTGGCGGTTACAGGGGATGGCCAGGTGCTTATCAAATTTTATCTAATCCTTGGGCTCAAAATGACTGTAAAAATAAATTAAATTCAACTCCGGCTTTAACTGGAACTTTAGCTAATGGGGCTGTCGGAAACAATATGATCGCTAAAGCTTTAGGGAAGTTGATTGGCGGAACGGCCATCAAATTCAGAATATTGAATTTTCAAATTGATGCCAGTACTTTGAAAATCTCTAAAATGAATTTGGCCATCGAAGTGGGTCATCGTAACTTTCCGCAATGTTTATCGGCCGAAAGCATCAATTCAAAGTTTCAAGATCAAGCTAATGCGGCCATCGAAGAACAATTAAACTCGCTTTATAAACAAGATGATATGACCGATGATTTAATGGGCGCTCTTTATAACTAATTTCTTTCATCATCACAAATAAAAAAAGGATTGCTTCTGCAATCCTTTTTTTATTTAAAATACTTTAGAAAATCTTAATCGATATTATACTTAAATACCGTACTGAATTTGTTATCGCGAATCAGATCTCCGGGCGTTATTGTTGTGCGCGTATAAGGAATTCTTCCGAGATACCAAACTTTCCAAAAGCTAATATCCATATCCGGATTTTCATCTAGTAAAGCTTGGAAGGTATGTAACTGACCTATGTCAATTCCAATAGCTGAATAATTATTAAAAATAAATTTAGAGCAAAATGATGTTTTTTTATCGTCGTAATCAAATCCTTGATCATAAGATAAACCTAATTGACGAGTCGCCGCCATTTTCATAATACGAATTTGACTGGTGGTTAAGCCCGACGACAAACGTTTGATTTCGGCGCGATCTTCATAACTACGCTGCATGAATTCACAAAGCGGAGTGATTTTACTTTTAGGCCAAGTGCTTTCGTAAATAACCCATTCATTACGATCATTTTTAAAAACCTGACCGGTATGAGAAGTCCATGTCATCGTGTCACGCTCAACACGACGGAATAAATAATTATGATTTGATGTAAATACCACGTCGCCTTCGGCGATGAAAGTTTGTGCGGCCAAACACGCCGGCCCGTCCGTTTGTGCTAAACCCATTGCACTTGAAAGTAATATGCTGATTGATAACAATAACTTAATCACAGATCCCCCTGTTTGAAGAGGCCGCAGCAAACCATATCTAAACCAAAAGAGTCAATACTCTAACTTGGCTTGAATTGATTTGTAGATTATTCAAGACTTGCTTTTATCGTAAATAACTCTTTAATATTATATACATATGAGTAAATGCAGCCACGATCATCACAAAGACCATTCTCACTCTGATCAATCTGATCACACCGGTCATAGCCCTATTCATGCTCATAACGCCATCACCACCGCTTTTAAAATCAGTATTCTTCTGAACATTATCTTCGTCGCGATAGAAATATTCTACGGTTATGTCGCTCATTCGATGTCTTTAATCGCCGATGCTTTTCATAACCTTTCGGATGTGCTGTCTTTGGCCATCGCTTTAGTCGGTTTCTTTTTTATGAAACGCGCTAATGGCAAAAAAATCTCGGCAGGCATTTCTATTTTTAATGCTTTACTGCTCGTTTTTACTTTAATCTTTTTAGTTTACGAAAGCGTGCTCAGACTTTTTCAACCCACAGCGGCTGGCGATATCAATAACAATACGGTTATGCTCGTCGCTTTCATTGGGATTATGATTAATTTTAGCTCAGCGACGTTATTTAAAACTCATCAACATGATGATCTCAATGCACAAGGTGCTTATCTGCATTTAATGGCCGATGCGGCGATTTCTTTAGGCGTGGTCATTTCTGCTTTTATTATCAAATACACCGGATTCATTCAACTGGATGCCCTTGTTTCGATTTCAATTAGTTTGATTATTTTATACAGCACGATTCCTTTGTTACGAAAATCGATTAAGGAATATAAAGCATGTACTTAGTTGTTGGTCTTGGTAATTACGGCGCCAAATACGCGATGAATCGTCATAATATTGGATTTATGTGTGTGGATGTTTGGCTTAAAACTTTAAATGAGAGCACGTCTGAAAGTTCCTTTCGCCA
>CALMPX010000096.1 GCA_937871355.1 uncultured Bdellovibrio sp. | reverse complement strand
TTCTTATTCCACCAATTCTAACGGTCATTTCGTTATCATTGATTTGGAATTTATGGGCTAAAGATAAAGTTGTTAGCTATGCCATGTCTCAGATTCCTACTTTGAATCAAATGCAAGACGTGGTCGAGATCAAAGTCGAACGTTTAGAAATTTCACTTTTAAAATTACAAGCACGCGCTATCGAAGTGCACCTTGAGTTTAAAAATGATCTTCAGTATTTAGATCAAGCCCATATCGAAAATATTAAACTCCAAATTGATCCTTTTAATCTTCTCGTTGGTCAATTGTCAGCCTCCTATGTTCAAATCAATGCCATCAAGTGGCATGGCAGCCAAGTGGCGTATAAAAAACTGTTTCTTTCAAGCTCTGGCCAAACGCCTGAAATCAACCTTGATCCTCTATTTAAATTACTTCCAGAAATTCCATTACAAAATGTTTATGTTGCTGATTCGATCATCGGAGTCGATATTCCGCCTTCAGCAGATCATGCTTTAAATAAATTTGGATTAAATATCTCAAATCTAAAATTAACCAACAAAATAAAAACAATCGAAGTTATGACTCCTAAAATAACTTTAACCGCCACATCGGATAAAAATATCTCGACTGAATTAGATTTAAATCTCTTCGCTCGTTTAGATTCTCATTCAATAAAAAAATTAAATGCTGAACTGATTAAAAATGATTCTCAAATCAATATTTCATTCACGACAGATAAAATAAAAACACTTTTAACCCACCCAGAAGCTGAATTGACTGTCAAAGCCCGATTAAAATTAGAAGAACTTCGTAATATGGCCTACACTATTAAAAATACCGATTCACGGCTTCCGCAAGCTTCTGGCTCGGTTAGCTTTTCCACCTCTGGCAAGACTGATGGGCTATATAAAAATGAAGGTGACATTTATTTTACATACAAAGACATCAACGTCGATGCTCTGAAATTTGGAAGTGGCGAATTCAGATCTAAAATTAAAAATAATCGTTTGGATATCGACAGTATAAAACTAGAACATCCCTCTGGTCTTGCAACATTAAATAATATTAATATTGAAAATCAAGCTCCCTATAAATTTAAAACGAACATTGCGGTCCAGCAGTTTAACCTGCAAAAGTTATTCTTATCGTTAAATTTAAAAGACATCCCCGCCTATGTGGATCTTAAAGCTTCAGCCACCTGCCAGGGTCAGTTTTCAAATTTTACTGTTGATTGTCAAACCGAAGTCGAAGCTTCGGATATCATCGTCAACTCGGACATGAAAAAGACAAAGAATATAGTCTCGGTCAAAAAAGCTAAAGCTCAAGCCAACATGAACATCAATGCCAACGGAGTTTCTTTCGAAAGTGCCGTTTCATTGAATAGTTCTCCGTTTACCGCCAAAGGAACAGTTCTTTTTAAAGAAGGTTTTAAATTCACCTGTGAATCGGATCACTTTAAATTAGAAGATATTGATAATTTAGCCAATCTCAAACTTAAAGGAAACACAAAAGGAAAACTCAGCACCTATGGCGATTCAAGCTACGGCGTGATGGATGCGGATCTTAAAATCGATGCGGCTGGTATAGATGGTTTTGAATTAGGCGATATCTCAGGATCAATGACCTATAAAGATGGAGTTGTCAGTCTGAATAAAATGATTGGCGTCATAGGAGAAAGCCAATACCGTGGAAATATTGAAGTCGATCTCGATAAAAGTCGGACAAACGGTCATATTAATTTTGAAAAATTAAAAGTCGCTGATGCTCTAGAGATGATCGAAGAAAAATGGCATTTACCGATCGATGCGACCGGAAACGGAAATGCGACCATTACTTTTAATGGGCCTCTTGATTTTTGGAAACTTAAAATGAAAATTAACGCCGCTTTAACCAAAGGCGCGCTTTACGGCGAATCTTATACTAAACTCAATGCCGAACTAGAATCCGATGGTTCAAAATTGAATTTCAACCATTTTAAAATGATGAAAACCTCAGGCTCTATTGAATTGCGTGACTTTATCGATACAACTAAAAAAGAGCCCGTTTTAAATTTGAGCATCATGTCTACCGGATTAAAAGCAGATGATATCGATCATCTGACTGAATTTTTCAAAAATATATCCGGCGATGTTCACATCAACGGTAAAATCACTGGTTCGCTGGAAGATGCTCAAATTACCACGCAAAATCAATTAAACAATTTTCAGATCGAAAATTTCAAATTGCCGAACTCGCAACTGGAATCTGAATTAAATAAAAAATTTTTCCATGCTTCAGGTCAAATTTTTGGACGCCAAATTCAAACTGATTTCAAAATTCCTTTTGCTCTGAATGAAACATATTCGATTAAGGCTAAAATGAGCGACTTCCAACCCATCCTGCTTTTACCTATAATTGGGCTTCCCTTGCCGCGTTTTGATATCAAATCGAACATCAGTGGAATGATCGACATTCACACCACCACCAACACGTTGGAGCATATCCAGGGTCACGCGACTGTTGATCAGTTTGGAATAGAGCGTGGTGCACAAACATTAAAACTAGTTTCACCATCAGAAATGATTTTCAAAGACGAACTGACAAGCATGACTCCCATGAACCTGACTGGTTCCGATCAAAATCTTTCAATTAAATTAAAAAAACAAAATAACCAGCAAAAAGTTTATGTGAACGGTCGCTTATTTATTAAACCTATTCAATTCTTAATCCCCTTTACAGAAAGTATCTCTGGCATCATCGAATTTGTAACGTATGTGCAATTTAAAAATGGCCGCCCTTACTTTTCAGGGGAGGGCCTCATCAACGAGGCCTCCTTCCTGACAAGCGGTTTCCCCTACCCGGTAACGAATATGTCCGCCTTTTTTAATCTGCATGATTCCATAGTTGAGTTGACCGAAATTACCGGAAGCCTTAACCAAGCTCGTTTTTACGGTGAAGGTTCAGCTGATATCAAAGGACCACAAAATGTTGTGGCGAACATAAATATTGAAACAGAAGAAATGGAATTAGAATTTCCCAACCAAATTTTCACGACAGGATTAGCTAAAGTTAACTTTTCCGGCAACTGGCTTCCTTACACACTAAAAATTGACTACGATATTTTGCAGGGGCTTTTGACAAAAGAGTTTTCCGGCGGCACAGATGATTCGGCTTCCGTTTTACCTCCGAACAGTTTACTACCGGCTTCTCAGATGGAAGGAAATTCACAAAGTTTATTATTAGATGTTCATACTAAATTCAATCGCGGCATTGTGATTAAAAATAGCATGCTTGAAGGGATCGTCACAGGATCACTTCATATTACGGGAAATCCCAGCATACCCGTTTACACTGGAATCATTAATGTTCAGCCCGGCAGTAAAATTAATTTTAAAGATAAACCATTCGAAATTCAAAATGGTCTGGTTAAATTCAATGGCATAAAAGAAATGAATCCGGAAGTGTCTTTAAGTGCTAATGCCCGAGTAACTGATTACGACGTCAACCTAACAGTCAGTGGTCCCGGCAAAAAATTAGATATTAAAGCAACTAGTCAACCCGCTTTAAGTGAAAATGATATTTTCTCTTTATTAGCATTAGGCTATACATCGTCTTCAACAGATCAAAGCGTATCGCAAAATCTTTCTTCAGATACTCAACAAAAACAAACCGGCTTAGAGGTTTTATCTGTATTAGGTAACCAATCAGATTTCACGAAAAAAATTCAATCTCGCCTAGGACTTAATGTTCAGCTAGCACCTTCAATCGATAGCACGCGCAACATCGCTGTACCAAAAGTGATTGTGAGTAAAAAATTAGGAAAAAAATTAAACACGTCCTATTCGCGCTCTTTAACAGGTGATCGCCAAAATAACGAAGTTAAGCTTCAGTGGATGTTCACTCCGAATTCTTCCGCTATCTTAAATTATCAAAGTCAGCCGAATCTTCAACAGGAGAACAGCATTATTCAAAATCAAGATAATGAAATTGGTGTAGGCGGAATTGATTACGAATTCAAAAAGGAGTTTCAATGGTAAAAACTTCTTGCCTGATTTCATTATTTATTTTTTCTGTATCTCTGTCTGCTTGGTCTCAAGACGCCGTTCAAACTTACAGCCTTAAATTTGATTTATCTAATTGGCCAAAAAATTTTCAAACTATTCTTTTGTCTGACATTCCCGAACTTTCAAAAAGTCAATTCAACGACGAAGATTTAAACAACATCATTAAAAAAGTCTACAACAAGACTCGTTTAAAAAAAATTCGCATTCTTAACGATCAGTCTCATTTGACTTTACAGGCTGAATTAGATTCTAAAGTGGAAGAAGTGTTGTTTAAAAATATTAAATATATTAGCGATGACGAGGCTCTCGAAATTATCAATTTGAATTTATCTGAAGCTAACGATGTCAACAAGGTCAAATACGCTATTGATAAATTGCTTGGCCATTATAAAAATTTGGGGTATCAAAAAGCCACAGCAAAATTTGAATATGAAAATGCTGAAAGTTTCAAACGACGACTGATTATTACCGTTCAAGTGGGCTCCAAAACAACGATTCAATCTTTAAACTTTAAAGGTTTAGCTCCGCAAGATTCTCAGATCCTAAAAAATCGAATCTACTGGAATTACGTCGGAGAAACTTTGACCGACGAACGGCTTAAAAAACTCAACGTCGAAATCCGTACTTATCTCAATTCGATGGGGCTTTACTTGGTGACCAACTTAGCTCCGCAAATTATGTATAACGCCAATGATACCAAAGTCGACTTAGTCTATACATTTTCTCCTAAACAAAAATATGAAATTATGATTGAGGGCACAGCTAGTTTTAATGAATATGAACTTAAAACAGATCTATTAAAATTATCAGAGTACGCTCCGAGTGATGACAGCTTCCCCGAAGAAATCCTAACCAAATTGCAAAAATTTTATTTAGGTCGAGGCTATAGTCATAGTGAAGTTAAATATTCAATTTTAAGACAAGGCGAAAAAAATATTCTAGTGTACAAAATAAATGAAAATGCGCAAACACGAATTTACAAAATTAAAGTTAATGGAACGCTATCAAAACCTGAAAAATTCTACATCAAAGAATTCTATAACTACGCCTCGGTACCGGTCCAAGACGGCCTGTTTATCAAAGCCGATATCGAACAAGCTGTTAAAAATTTAGTGATCTCACTCAAGAATCAAGGCTTCATCAATGCCAAGTTAAAAAAAATGGATTTAACCACTGACTTTGAAAATCCTAGCCGAGGTTTGATCACGATCAATCTTGACGAAGGCACTCAAGCGAGTATTTCACAAATACTGTTTACTCATAATCAAAAATTTAGCAACGCTGAATTGATCGCCGTGATGGGCTTAAAAAATCAAACTTTGCTTAACTTAAATGAAATCGAATCAGGATTAAATAAAATTCGCTCTCATTACGCCAACTCGGGCTATTTAGAAATGAAAATTGTAAACGCAACGACCGCTGAACTCATTCAATATAATGATGATTTTACCTCAGCTCAAATGACGATTGATATTTCAGAAGGTCCTCAAATTTATGTCGGATCCATTCTGATCGATGGAAATACTCAAACTCATGAAAAAGTCATTTTTTCCGAGCTCGAATTTAAAATTGGAGATTTACTCACCCCACAAAAACTCGAAGAATCGACGGCTCGTTTACAAAAAACCGGTTTATTTTCTTCCATTGAAATTAAAATGCTCGAGTCCAATACCAATGTTCAGTCACGAACAATTGTCATTACTTTGGGAGAAAGAAAACCCGGTGTCTTTACCATCGGGGCTGGTGTGACCAATGAAAATGATTACACACTTCACGGTTATCTCGGCGCCGCCTACCGCAATATCGGAGGCTGGGGACGCGGAGCTTCGTTACGAGGTGAAGGTAGCTATAATCCGAATGTCCTCGATTTCTTCGAATGGAAAGTTATCGCCGGATATCTTGAACCTTATCTCTTCGACACCCGTATTCGCTTTCGCGTGAATTATACAACATCACGTACCGTGAGTGATTACACGATTCGCCAGCAAACAATTGCCAATCAAGCTGTCTGGTCGGTGGAACAAGATATCACTTCTCACCTCACTGGAATTTGGCAAATTTATAATATCGCCAACTTCGTGGATAAAGGGATCAATTCAGAAGATGAAATTAAATATAATTACAGTCGTGAAGATATGGTCATTGCCTCAACTGGTCCAACGCTTGATCTGGATTATCGTGATAATATTTTAAACCCAACGGCAGGCCATTTTTCTCGTCTGAACATCGAATATGCGACGGGATTTTTAGGTTCAAATAACACAGATGATTTCTTACGTGCGACGGGACAAACAACTTTGTATTACACCGTTTACGATCAATTGGTCTGGGCCAATTCACTTCGTGGAGGATACCTACAACCACTCAAAACGAACAATGACGGCATTCGTTTCGATAAAAAAGGCTTTATCTTAGGCGGTCGAAGTACCGTCCGTGGTTTCGAATCGACTGAGTTTTTTCCAAATACCGATGTCCTTGGTGCCAGTTATCGTATAACCGGAAGCTCTTCTTATGAGCTTTTTAAATCAGAATTCCGCTTTCCACTTATGAAAAAATCAGACCTATCCGCAGCTCTCTTCTACGATGGCGGTCGAGTCAGTATAGACGATCTTGCCAGCGGCATCGATTATAAAGCCGAATGGAGAGACTCTGTCGGCATCGGCATTCGCTATAATTTGCCAATCGGTCCGCTTAATTTAGAGTATGCCCACAAGCTGAACAAAAAAAGCTACGAGTCAGATGGTGCATTTCATTTGTCTGTCGGTGTCTTCTAGGGTATTTTTTGTCCTCATTTATATCTATAAATAAGGAGTCCGCATGAGACAAATCCCGGTACGTGTTTATCCATCTAAAGAAAAAATTGAAAAAAAAGATCAGCTGGCTTGGAAGTTAGCTGAAATCAGTTCTGATAATGCTCCGATCAAAGAAGATGTCATCGATATGGTTATTAATCGCGTGATCGACAATGCTTCTGTCGCTATTGCAGCAGCGAATCGTCGTCCTGTAGCTTCAGCTCGTTCTATGGCCTTAGCTCACCCTCGCGCTGGAGGAGCTACGGTATTCGGCATGCCTAATGATCAAAAATTTTCCTGTGAATGGGCGGCCTGGGCTAACGGAACAGCTGTTCGTGAATTAGATTACCATGATACTTTCTTGGCCGCTGATTATTCTCATCCCGGTGATAACATTCCTCCTATATTGGCTGTGGCTCAACAAACGGGAAAATCTGGAAAAGATTTTATTAAAGCGGCCGTCACTGCTTATGAAATTCACGTGAACCTGGTTAAAGCAATTTGTCTCCATGAATTCAAAAAAGATCACATTGCTCATTTAGCTCCGGCCACGGCTGGTGGTATCGGAACATTATTAACTTTACCCACTGATATTATCTTCCAAGCGATTCAACAAGCCGTTCACGTGTCATTCACGACTCGTCAATCTCGTAAAGGCGAAATCTCTTCGTGGAAAGCTTATGCTCCGGCTCATTCAGGTAAATTAGCTATCGAAGCGGCTGATCGTTGTATGCGCGGTGAAGGGGCTCCTTCTCCGATTTACGAAGGCGAAGATTCCGTTATTGCTTACATGCTTTCTGGTAAAAATGGCCACTACACTGTTCCTCTTCCAGAAGTGGGCGAAGAAAAACGCGCCATCTTAGAAACATATACCAAGGAACATTCAGCTGAATACCAATCTCAAGCCTTGATCGACTTAGCCTCTCGTATGAAAACAAAAATTAAAAACTTCGATGATATCAAAGAGGTGATGATTCACACCTCTCACCACACACATTATGTGATTGGTACCGGCGCAAACGATCCACAAAAAATGGATCCCAATGCGTCTCGCGAAACTTTAGATCACTCGATCATGTACATCTTCGCTGTGGCTCTTCAAGATGGAACTTGGCACCACGTCGATAGCTACGCCCCTGAGCGCGCGAAACGTCCTGACACGGTTAAATTATGGCATAAAATTAAAACCACGGAAGACGCGAAATGGACCGCCTCGTACCACGAGCAAGATCCGAACAAAAAACAATTCGGTGGCCGCGTTGAAATTACATTAAATAACGGTGAAAAAATAGTTGATGAATTAGGTGTGGCGAATGCTCATCCCGCTGGGGCGAAACCGTTTAAACGTGCGGACTACATCAAAAAATTTGACACTTTAACTTCTGAGATCATCACCAAAGAAGAACGCAATCGTTTCATCTCTTTATGTGAACGTCTTCCCGAATTAACAGCGGCAGAATTACAACAATTAAACGTTCAAATTCCCATTGATAAATTAGTCGCTAACAAACGTGATCAAAAAGGTATTTTCTAATTTTAGTTTTTATTTCCAAGATCGGGTCTTCGACCCGATCAAACCAACGCAGAGGTTTTTATGTTATTCCCTACTTTGACTGCAGCCGAAAAAAGAAAAAATTTACGTGAACAATTAAAATCAGGAAAACTTCTTCAGTACCCTGGATCTTATTCTCCATTAGTCAGCATGATGATCGAAAAAAAAGGCTTCGATGGA
>CALMPX010000095.1 GCA_937871355.1 uncultured Bdellovibrio sp. | reverse complement strand
CCTTTCCCAATCGATGAAACAACTCCGCCCGTAATAAAAATGTACTTATTATTCATATTATTTTTCCTGATTTTAATAATTTTTCAATTTTTTCTAAGTCTTCTGGCGTATCCACTCCGTGAGTTGGCTTTTCCACTGATATCACTTTTATTTTTGCACCCATATCAAGGGCTCGTAATTGTTCTAAACTTTCACACTTCTCCAAGAACGATTGAGGTTCCTGACAAAAACGACTTAAAAAGTCAAAACTAAATCCGTACAATCCAATATGTTTCTGCACCGAAGGATTCGAAATATATTTCTCACGAGAAAATGGAATCGAAAAACGACTGAAATAAATGGCATACTTATTTTGATCAATCAAAACTTTCACCGCATTTTTATTTTCAATATCTTCTTCATTTATAGGATGAGCCAAAGTCGCCATTTGCAAGCCCGGCTCATTTAAAAAAGATCGAGCTAATAAATCGATGTATTCAACTGGCAATAAAGGCTCATCGCCTTGGATATTAATCACGGCATCAAACTTGACACCCTTATTCTTTAATTGCTGACAAGCTTCAAACACACGATCAGTTCCCGTTGCTGCATCCGAAGAAGTCATTAAAAATTTAACATTTATTTTTTGACAAAGATCAGCGATATCCTCGTGGTCTGTCGCCACATAAAAATCAGATAGGTGTGAACTTCTGGAAACGACATCTGCAACCCACTGAAGTAATGGTTTACCTTGTAAGAGTCGAAGAGGCTTTCCGGGGAATCGAGTCGATGCAAAACGTACTGGAATAATTCCAACGATTTTCATGAATCGGACTCCGTGTCGCTTTCGTCTTTATGTTCTGCCGCCTTAGCTTCAGCTTTTTCAGTTTTTTTCATAGCGGCATATTCTTCTTCTTGAGTTTTAATCCAGTTTTTATAAACATGCTCTTCGAGTTCTTTGTAGCCTGTTTGTTGCGTATTCGAAACAACAAAAATCTCGTTAATTTTAGAATCTTTTTTATGTTTTGCGACTGCTTTCACGATTTCAGCTTTTGTCATTTTATCTGCTTTAGTTAAAGCGATAGCTACGGGACGTCCATAATTTTGTACGAACTGAACGAGAACGACTTCTTCTTTAGTCCATTTACGGCGAATATCCATCACCAAAACTAAGCCGGCTAAACAGGCACGCTCAGATAAGTAAGCTTCGATCATGGGTTGCCATTCATCGACTTCAGATCCGCTTCGAGAAGCGTAACCGTATCCAGGCATATCGACTAAAACATAACTATCAGCAAAATTGAAAAAACTAAGTAGTCGAGTTTTACCCGGCATCTGACTGACATGAGCGATTTTAGATTTTGATAGATTATTAATAAGCGATGACTTACCGGCGTTTGAACGACCCATGAAGGCCACTTCAAATTTATCATGAATAGGATAATCCTTTTCCAAGACTGCACTTTTAATATAACTGATTTTTGCTGCCATAAACGCTCACTTTGGTATACGACGAATTATAGTCTATTCCTTTTAAGTCGTCATTTAGAACTCGCGCTGAGGGGCTGATTTTTTTAAATATTCTCAATTTTAGGACCTCATTCTCCGTTTTTAGAAATTTTTTTAGTTTAGATAGGCTCAGCTCAAACCTATTTGGTTCTACGTCTTTTTTAGCGGTCCGAATCCGGTTCTTTTCTTGAAACAACCTCTGAACAAACGACAACCGAAAAGGATTATTATGGCTTTTAAAATTGAGAAATTAGATGCAACTCGTAGCACATGGAATATCGGAACAGAAACCCTCGCTGACGGCTACACCCATTTGGGAAAAGATTCGACCTGTCAAATACAGATTTTTGATCTTGAGGTGGATGCTCGCCATTGCCGATTAGAAACAAAAGAAGGCAAACTCTTTATTAAAGATATGCGATCAAATACAGGTACCTACGTCAATGGAGCTCAAATTTTAGAGGCGCAATTAAACGACGGCGATATTATTTCGACAGGTTATGCTGAATTCGTTGTCCATGATCTCAATCTCAAAAAAGTCGTCTTTCCCCTGTCCAGCAAATCTGAGCACTGGAATGAACAACTTCGATCATTAGAAGCCGTTTCGCCAACCGATCACACCGTTTTATTACTCGGATCTTCAGGATCTGGAAAAGATGTGATCGCACGTAAAATTCACGATTACTCTCTGCGAAGTCACCACCCCTTCCTGAGTGTAAATTGCTCGGCCTTAACAGAAACTTTAGTCGAAAGTGAATTATTCGGTCACATCAAAGGAAGCTTTACCGGGGCGATCACTGATCGCAAAGGGGCTTTCGAAGCGGCTCGTCATGGTACTTTATTTTTAGATGAGATCGGAGATCTCTCTTTTTCACTTCAAGCAAAATTACTACGCGCTTTAGAAAATGAAGAAATACGTCCCGTAGGATCAGATAAAAATATTAAAACCAATGTGCGCGTGATAGCGGCGACTCATCAAAATCTTTACCATAAAATTCAAGAAGGATCTTTCCGTGCCGATTTGTTTTATCGTCTTAATATTATTAATATCGAAGTTCCCCGCTTAAAAGATCGTATGGAAGATTTTGACGAAATCATTTACTTTTTTGCGCGCAAAATGCGGGTACGTTTTTCTTTTAATGCTATTCAAAAATTAAAAAAATACGATTGGCCAGGTAATATTCGTGAACTCAAAAATGTCGTCACGCGTGCTAGCACGTTGTACGCCAAACAGTATATAACTGACGATATTATTGACAAGCTCATACATCGCAAAGAAGTTATCGATGCCAGTTTTCGCTCGAACTACCCCGCACAATCAACGTCCGTGATCAAAGAAATTGAAAAACAAATGATTTTAAAACGCTTGATGGCTAATGGCGGCAGTCAAAAGCGTACAGCTTCTGATTTAGGAATTCCCAAGTCAACTTTACATGATCGTTTGAAAAATTATAATATTAATGTTTCAGAATTTAAACAGTCGTAAATTTAGTTTTTAAGAAAAAATGTCGAAAACATAACCTTGCGAACTTGCCCTTTGGTCAAGTTCGCATTCATGACATCTATAAGTTTTTCAGATAGCTTCTGCTTCCCTTCAGCTTCAACTAATTCATCGTAGGAAAACTCTTCGGTGACTCTCAAAACGCGATCGACGAACTCAGCTTCACGATCTTTTAATTCAACCATCACTTCCTTTGATAAACCTTCGACACGTATTTCAAAGGCCAGCATTGGATTTCCTGATGATTCGGATGATGGCTTAAGATTGACCACCATTTTTTTGAGTTCAAGAATATTTTTAGCTAAACGTGGATTATCAAAAAATAATTGAACTTCTGTTGCGGGATCGTAATCTTGGACTGGCGATCCTGACTCTGCAAACGAAGTTAAAAACAAAGGAATCTTTTTGTCCCAAAAGTGGGATTGAAAAACCCAATAAACCCCTGCCGCAACTAAGCCGGCTGAGATCCAAAAAAGAATAACCGTTTTAAAATCATTACGGAAATCGAAGACTTGTTTCAATTTATGGAAAAATGAGAACGAAGGATTAAACGTCTGAGAATGGCTGTCCATATCCAAAGCGCTATCTAGCACTGAAAGACTGACAGCTTCATTATCAATTTTTATTTCAGAAAGACTTTTAATAAAATGAGGATCTTGCTCAGATATATAAGTATCGATACTTTTTAAAGCTTCTTCTTCGTTGGCTAAATCAATATCATTGTTGTTATTTATATCTTCGCTCATGGATATCTAAATTTAATAACGAACCGGCTCAAAATCCAGCTAATTCGGTGTTTTAATCCCTGATGGGCTGTCTTTTGTCCAGGACAAGCGTAAACCCGTTTACAGCTCTTATCTTCTGCAGAAAAAATGATACACTAAAACTATGAAGAATATCATATTTAACCTTTTCGGCGGTCTTATCATTTTAATACTTCCCTCGTGCGGTCTTTATCAACTCAAAACCGCAGAACGTGCTGAACTGGGTCCCGAAGCGGACCTGGTCACCATCAAACGCGAAGGAACCATCAAAAAAGATACCGGAATTATTCCAGAACACGATTTAAAAAAATACGCCTTTGAATTAGGTTTCAATCCTGACAATGAACTTTCTGACGAAGAGCGATCTCAGATTTTATCTCGCTACAAAGTAAGAGCTTTAGAAAGAACTTTAGATTCAGACAAAGAACGTCAGCATTACTCAAAAGTATTGCCGTATCTTTTGAGTGATCAAGAAAAAGTAGACTACTTGTCTTACCCCACTATAGAGGGTCGTCAAGCCTGGGTGATTCGAAATAAAATTTGGTCCCGTGCAAAATCAGATAAAGACTTTTTAGATGTTGTCGATTCTCAAGATCTCACTTTAGGAATGAATCAAGAATTAGTCCGCAAATCTTGGGGCGAGCCCGAATCAGTCGAACACAGTGGTAACCCTATTTATAAGAATGAAAAATGGCGCTATGTTCGTGATGTGCCTTCGCCAAATGGCTACAAAAGAGAACGACGCTACGTCTTTTTTGAAGGCGGTCGCGTCGTCGGTTGGGAAACCGAATAGGTGAATAGGTAGGCCGTTACTTTTTGGGAAGCACCGTTATGTAAAAAGTAATGACCTCCTACTTCTCACCATCTAATTTGAAAGAATTAAGTTCACAGGTTGTCGATCCTGATGATCGTAAGAAAGCTTTTAAGAAAACTTTTTTACTTCGACCGGGAAAATTAGAAAATTGAGTTAAAGCTATTGCGCTATTATCATTGAACTCTGCGATTGTATTTGCGGTCGTCGCATCAGAACCGGCTGTCGTCCAATTTCCACCCGTATAATAATACCACGTCGCTACATCATAAGTGTTTCCATAACCTAAATTATAAACAACTCCACTCGAACAACCATTCGAACTTAAGGTCTCTAAAGCTGAACTTAAATTGTAATACTGGATCCCAGTTTTAGTTATAGCGTGCGGAGCGGAGTTATAGTAATTATCACTTTTTAGTGAAACAGATTTAAGCTCAGGAGAACAAAACGTGTTACTTGCTCCGTAATTACATTTTGTACTTGTATCATCACTTTCAAAAATTGCTTTGTACTGTACGTAGCGATTATTTGCAGGCTGAGGCGAAGTAAAGTTCGTAAAATTAAACTCTGGTAAACCAATATTAACTGTTCCCGTTGGAATATTATTTATTTTATCATATGAAGATGTATTTTGAAGCTCTGAGTAATAAGTGTTTTTGGTTCCGTCAGGACCTTTCCAGTTACCACCGTTTGGATCATCCGTGCAGTTAGCTGATCCACAACTTCGAACTTGATACTTAATGCGATTAGCTCCACGGCGGTACAACTGCATCACTTCATTTTCGTGAAGCACGCGTGACCAGATGGCCACTTCGTCGATAGAACCACTAAAATATTCCTGGTCACCATCACCAAGGGGTGTAGCACCGATATAAGATCCAGAAAAAGAATAAGGAGCTAGTGTTACCGAACCAGCATTTTCCATTCTACCATCAACATAAACCTTAGCCTCATTTGAGCTTGAAAGAGTAACAACCAGATGATGCCATTTATCATCAGATAGGTCCGACGTGCCAACCAAATTAGCCGGAGCAAAATAACCCGAAAAGTACAGGCGGTGACTGGATCCCGATCCGCCATTCCATATTAAAATACTTCGTCTTTTTCCGGCAGTGTCTTGTCCCCAGGAAACGACTCCATACGCGGGAGAACCTGCTAATGTTGGAATATTTACCCATGCGGATATCGTAAAATTATTATTTATATTTAATGTTGCATTAGTTCCAAGGTTGATAAAATCACCGTTTCCATCAAATAGGCCAGCATGAGTTCCAAGTTTAGATGAACTAGTAAACGAAGGGTTCCCGTTTGCCGTACCATGGTTTGAAACTTTTGCGTCATTCCAATTATTATCCAAATGCCATAATCCAACTAAATCAGTCGCTAAATCAGAATCGCCAGTAGTTCCATCTAATTTAACTAAAGAAGAATAATGATCTTTAATTTCATTCGTAGCTGTTAAATTTTTACTGAAGGGAAGTGTTGGTATCCAAGAAAGCGCTTTCCAGATCGATGGATTGAGTTCGCTTTCGTAAACACGAGACAGTATGGATCCGCTGTATTTTGTTTTTTGGTTATCATAAATTAGTTTTATTTCATCTA
>CALMPX010000094.1 GCA_937871355.1 uncultured Bdellovibrio sp. | reverse complement strand
AATTGACTGTTTTGAATCAAAAATGATTTTATACGATCTCTTCCAGCCGTCACAACTTGAGTTGTGACTTGATTTAATTTTGGTATATGAGGACTCGATTGAAGTATAACTAAACCGAGTTTCGCTAATTCAAAATGATGTCGCATAAATGTAAAAACACCTGTTCCCATCTCAAGGACTTTATAAGGACCGACTTCATTAGTTTCGGCTAAAGCCTTAATAGTATATTCCTGCCCAGATCGCCCCCAGTCTGCAGCTAACTGACAAATAACTTCTTCCGGAGTTTTGAAGTGATAGTAAAGACGTTGCTTAGTGATTCCAGAATGCCGAGCGAGTTCTGATAGAGATAGGGCTCCGTAGCCAAACTGATTCATCAGTTTAGTGGCTGACTCTAAAATAGAGTCTTTTATCAAGTCTTTAGATTCCATACTGTTTATTAATTTAACATCAATTTTACATTTTTACAATAGTCAAAATTAATTTTTACAAATGTAAAAATATAAGATATAAATTTAAGCACTTAAAAACAATATAATTGAGTTCAAAGCTCATATAACAAAGGAGAAGTTTATGCATAAAAAAATGATGATGGTCGCTTTAGTTTTGGCCGCATGTAATTCCGCATTTGCCGTTACTTGCATGGTTAACGAGGAAAGTGTCGCCGATTCGGGGCAATTTGATAAAAATGTCGTTAGTACGGTGATTGATTTGAGTGAGCAAGGAAAAATCCTATTAAATCGAGGCGAGCTTCATGTGTCTGCGGCTCGAACCGAATCAGGTTATTCGATTGGCGTTTTTAATTATAAGGCGGGGATGGAAAAAGGTGAGTTGCTTTCGTCGACGATCAATAAATCACTTCCAGTCATGTTGATTGATGGTAAAGCAAAACTTTCTGTTTACTGTTATTAAACCAACAGCGCCGATCATTGCGATCGGCCATTTTTGAGGAGTTGAGTATGAAAAAAATTATTTTTCTAATTGCGGTAACATTTGTTTATTCGTGCGCTAAAAAGAGAGAGGTGACCGTAACTGAAGTTGGCCCGCGTATTAGTGAAGGATATTATGCGATTAATAATCCTGATCAGTACAATATGCCACTTGTTGCAGTTAAGATGGTGAATGGAAATGCTGATAGTTATGGATTTTTAAAGCTTCAGTGTGACGACAAAACGTATCAATCTTATGACTATGCAGGAACAACTTTCAGTGATCGCCCAGCCTCTTTAGCCGGTCGATCAGTTAATATTTTAAGTCACGAATGTAAAATTCAAACTGAGGTTACGGCTGAATCCGACACATCGATTAAAATCAGAGTCATTTTGAATGATAAAGAAATCGATTCTTACAGTTTAAAGAAAGTAACTAAGGAAGACTTCATTCAAGATTTAAAGTCTTTTGTAAGTCATGATTCAAATTTAAAAATTGAAGAAAAGATTTGTCAAAAGAGTCTAGATTCAACTTGCGAAATACTTAATTAAAAAAAAGGACAGCACTCATTTTTTTTTTTTTTTTGAAGCCAGAGTTGTAATCGCAGGCTAATCTTTTTCATCCAAATTTAAATGTTTTAAAATTTGCGAGACTTGCTTTCTAAGCTTAGGTAGGAAAGCAAGTGAACTCATGATTCTTAAGTTATCTTTTTGAGGAACTTGCGGATAGCCTCCGTAGACTCCCGGTTTGTCGACGTCGCTGACGACTCCGGCGTTTCCGGCGAAAATCACATTATCTGTGATCTTGATGTGGCCGTTCAAATGAACTCCTCCTGCGGTCATCAGATTCTTTCCTGTCACTGTTGATCCAGCTGTCATGAAGCCTGCAGCGAGTATAGAATTTTCACCGATTTCACAGTTATGAGCTACGTGACAGAAGTTATCCAATTTAGAGCCAGCTTTAATGCGTGTTTCGGTCAAGGTGGCGCGATCAACGGAGCAGTGGCTGCCAAGTTCGCAGTGATCTTCGATGACCACTTGGCCTATCTGTGGGATCTTGTGGTGGGTAAATGTTTTGTCGGTATAGTACCCAAAACCATCCGAACCAATGGTCGTATGAGAAGCGATTCGGCAGTGTGCGCCGATTTCGCAGAAACTTTCTACCACGACGTGGGCGGCGATGTAAGTATAGTCTCCGATCACAACGTGATCTTTGATGACAGCATATTCGCCAATTCGCACATGGGCCCCAATCTGAGCTGTGGGGTGAACGATCGCTGAAGGATGAACGCCTATGGTATGAGGAATACGGTCAAATGCCGTGAGGACTTCCGACATAGCCGCTTTCAAATCTTTTGTGGTCCAAACACAATGATGATCTAAGAATAGCCCTTTAACGTCATCGTAAATTTTTTCCAGAACAATAAACCCAGTGGCTCCATTTTGAAGAGCTGTCTGTGTCATAGCAACAGAGGATGTGAAAACTAAAGACGACGTGTTCGCTCTTTCAGGAGTCGTTACACTTGAGAAACTTTTGTCCGTTAGTTTTTGTTGGAGTAGGCTTTTAAACTTATTAATGTCTTGAGAAGTCGTGTTCATCATGATTTCAGCCTAATGCTTCGCAACAGAAAAGACACCATTTTACTTGTCCCAGACGTGCTGCAAGATATATGTAGTATTTATGGCTAAGAAAAAAATATCAAAAGTAGTTGCTAAAAAAGACTCAAAAAAACCGGTTAAGTCCAAATCAATTGCGAGTACACTTTCGAAATCAGTTTCTAAGCTGACTCAAAAAGTGGTTGCTGCAGTTAGTAAAACAGCTAAAAAGCCGACTAAGGATGAGAAAGCCAAAAAAGTCGAAAAAATAACAAAGCCAGTAGTCAAAGCAACGTCTAAGTCTGCTGTAAAGGTACCTGCGAAAATCATCGAAAAAAAATCGAAGCCTAAAGATGAAGAGATTGAGGAAAACACAGGCGATACCTTAATTGAAATGGCTAAAGCGGAGATGGCTGCGGTTAAAATTGGTCAAACTGCTGAAAAAGCAGAAAAAGCGAGCAAATTTAAAGCGATCAAAGTCGAACGTGGCAATTTGGCTGATGAAAAAGCTAAGTGGCAGGAGCTCAACAAAAGACATGGTAAAGACAAAGCAGCGACTTATAAAATGACAGATACTTTTGAAGCTTTAAAACCAGTTCAACATAAATCACTCGGATGGGGATTTGTTTTGACGAATGAGAATGATCGTTTAGAGGTCTTGTTCGAAAACGGTATAAAAATGTTGATTAGTAACTACAAGCCAAATTAGTATATTCCGATGTTAAAACTGTTAGCGCATCTAACTCACGGCCTAATCAGGTATCGTCATAAAATTATTAATAATCATTTTCATCTGTCAATATAGAGAGGCTATTCATGGAACAAACTCTTCAAGGGTATTTAACTCGTTTTGTATCTTCAGTGCCGTTAAAGTCTGCTGCGGCCGTTTTAGAATTAGCGGCTGAAGGTGGCACGGTTCCATTTATTGCTCGTTGCCGTAAAGAGAAAACAGGAAATCTGGATGAAGTTCAGATTCGTGCCGTGATCGAAGCGTTCGCGACGCATGAAGAAATCGTTAAGCGTAAGGCCTTCTTAGTTAAAGAGATTGGTGAGCAAAAGAATTTAACGCCTGAAATTGAAAAACGTATTCAATTGTCTTGGGATTTGAATGAACTTGAAGAGATTTACAAGCCATTCAAGAAAAAGAAAAAAACCAAAGCCACCATCGCGCGTGATGCGGGATTAGAAGCTTTGGCTAATTGGATGTGGGATCAAGCTCATGGTGGTAAAGATACGATGACGATGGAAATGAAAGCGAAGTCTTTTTTAAATCCAGACATGAAAATCGTAACTTACGAAGATGCTATAAAAGGAGCTCAAGATATTTTAGTTGAAAAAATTGCCAATGAGGCTGTTTTGCGTGCAGCTGTGGTTAAAAATTATTTTGATCAAGGTAAAGTGACAGCTAAAGCGGCTAAAGGTTATAAACCAAATTCTAAATACGACATGTATTCAAAAGACTACAGCGATTTAGTTAAAAATTTATTAGAGGAAAAATTCTCTCATCGCTATATGGCGATGAAACGTGGTTGGGAAGAAGAAGAATTAACAGTTGATCTTGTTGGTGACGATGAGATGTTACTCAAATCTTACGAAAATTTCGCGACAACTAACACTGACAACGCGATTGGTACTTTTTTAAAAGAATCGGCTCGTTTAGCCTTAAATGTTTATGTTATTCCCTCTGTTAAAAATGAAGTGCACGCAAAATTAAAAGAAAAATCGGATGAGCATGCCATTAAAGTGTTTACTGAAAATGTGAGAAAAGTTTTACTTGGTTCTCCTTACGGAGCAAAATGTATCCTAGGAGTCGATCCTGGCTTAAGAACAGGCTGTAAAGTAGCTCTCATCGATAAGAGTGGAAACTTTGTTTCTCATACCGTTATGCATACATTAGGTGATGGAGCTGAACAAAAGGCTAAAAATTTATTAAATGAAGTAACAAAACAAATAACGATCGAAGCCATTGCTGTAGGTAATGGAACGGCGGGGCGTGAAACTGAAATCTTTTTGAAAAAAGTTTTAAAAGAGATTGGTAAAGAGACTATTCCTGTGATCATGGTTAATGAGTCAGGTGCTTCAGTCTATTCAGCTAGTGATGTGGCGCGCGTGGAATTCCCTGATTTAGATGTGACTGTTAGAGGAGCTATTTCTATTGCTCGTCGTCTTCAAGATCCGTTGGCGGAGCTTGTTAAAATTGATCCTAAATCAATTGGTGTTGGTCAGTATCAACATGATGTGAATCAGTCCTCATTGAAAAAAGGCTTAGAAGCTGTGGTTGAAAGCTGCGTGAATAACGTTGGTGTAGATGTGAACACAGCTTCAACTTCGTTATTGTCATACGTATCAGGTATCGGTCCAGGCTTAGCTACGGCGGTCGTGGAATATCGTAAAAAGAATGGTCTTTTTCAAGATCGTTCTGAATTATCTAAAATTCCAAGATTTTCTCAAAAAATTTATGAACAAGCTGCGGGATTCTTAAGAATCTCAGGTGGTAAAGTTTTCTTGGATTCAACAGGAATCCACCCGGAGCGCTATGCCGCTGTTCGTGATATGGCTCAAGATCTTAACGTGAACATCAATCAATTGGTTGGTGATGGCGCTAAAAAGCTTTTAGAGGCTCGTACTAAATGGGCTGCTATTGTTGGGGAATTTACATTTGATGATATTGTTAAAGAATTAGAAAAACCAGGCCGTGATCCACGTGATCCGTTTAAAGTTTTCAATTTTAAAGAAGATATCTTTGAAGTGAAGGATTTAAAAGAAGGTATGATCTGTCCGGGATTAGTGACTAATGTGACTAACTTTGGGGCCTTTGTTGACATTGGTGTTCACCAAGATGGTTTAGTTCATATTTCTGAATTAGCTCATAAATTCGTGGAAGATCCTCGTAAAGTGGTTAATCCGGGAGATCAGGTAACGGTTCGAGTTCTTAAAGTCGATTTAGCTAAGAATCAAATTGCCTTATCGATGAAATTAGAAGCGCCGACTGAGCACAAAGCTTTCCGCGAGACGAAAGATTTTGGACCGCGTTCGCCGGCACCTAAGTTTGATCCGTCTAAACCCGGGCAGCCGCGAAACCAAGGTGGCTTTAAACCAGGCGGAAAACCAGCCTTTAATAGCAATCCAACAACGAATATGCCAGCAAAAGATAATTTTAAAAATAATCCCTTTGCAGCGCTTTTAAATCAAAGTCATAATAAGAAATAAATTAAATAAACAAGGAGATCCTATGGCAATTAAAGTTGGCGGAAAAAATAAGAATGCAAAAAATAAAAGTGCTCGTTCTAAAGCAAAACGTTTGAAAAGAAAAAGCCGTAAAGCAAAATCGACCTCAAATAGAAAATAATTTTTAAGGAACATCTGAATTAGTGTCTAAACTTAAAAATATATATTTAATTCGACACGGAGAAACTGACTGGAATCGTGATAAACGATTTCAAGGTCAAACAGATGTGCCATTGAACGTGACGGGGAAAGCTCAGGCCGCAGAGCTCATCCCATCGATGAGTCAACTTAAGATTGAAGCGGCCTTTTCCAGTGATTTGGTGCGGGCCTATGAAACAGCACAAATCGCTTTATCTGAGCAAAGAATTACAATTCAAAAAGATCATCGTTTAAGAGAAACCAATATTGGAGAAGCTGAGGGCTTAACTTACGACGAGATTGTCGCGAAGTTCACCGAAGAGTCCATTACCAGATGGCGTTCTTATGAAGAGCATAACATGGATTTTAAATATCAAACTGGTGAATCAAAACGCCAGATGATGGTGAGAATTCGTGACGCGGTTTTGGAGATTTCGCAAAACACGGCTAAAAACAATATTGCAATTTTCTGTCACGGCATGGTTATGCGAGCTATCACTTTCGCTTTTCAGCAAGGTGTAGATTGGGATCATCAGGTTTTCTCTAATGGGTCTATTCATCACTTCGTTTGGGATGATGCACGACCTGAATATTTAAAATATAACGGCAAAATATAGTCCAGTAGTCCAGTAGTCCAGTCAAAAGATTAAAGATGTGACAGTTTTATTTCGGTTTGTTAGAATGAAAACAGATGAGGAGAATCTATGATATTTTTTATTATTCTATTTATTGTC
>CALMPX010000093.1 GCA_937871355.1 uncultured Bdellovibrio sp. | reverse complement strand
AAAGCTTTTTATTCAAGTCACTTGCTCCGACAGAATCCGTGTGACCTTCCACTTTAATTTCTTTAGCGTTTAAAGATTTGGCGACCTCTGTAATCTTAGCTAATAACGCCATGGATTGATTTGGAAGCTCCGCTTTGCCATTAGCAAAGTTCATTGATTTCAGACGAATCAATAAGTTACTTCCTTGCTGGTAGGCTTCTGCCTCAGTCGGAGAAAATTGTCGACGTGATTTTTCAATCGCGGTTTGCAATGCTACACTTGATTGCGCTTTAGATAAGTCTTTTTCCGTTGCGATTAAAGCGCTTTCTTTTTCTCGAATGGCTTTACCGCTATCTTCTAAAGCTTTTTGTTTTTCTTCTAAAGTTTTATTCGTGTCATCTAATTCCGATTTAACACCTGCTACGGCTAGCTCGGATTGAGTTAAGTTTGTTTTCAAACCTGAAATCTGTTGATTTTGACGAACGATTTTAATCGCGGCTAATTCAGCAATATCATCATTTTGCTTAATTGTATTCATCACATCATTGAGGAAGTTAGCATCGGTATTAGCTGAATTGACAGCTTTTTGATAGCCCGCTGGATCCTTAACATGAGAGGCAATAACGGTTTCTGCACCCTTGATGCTCATCTCAGCTTTACGATACGATTGTGGCGCTTTTTTTGCTGCACGATCAGTTGTGGCTGCATTGAATTGAGCTTTCGCATCAGCTAGTTGAGTTTGTATCACAGCTTTTTGCTCTAACACGGCATAACGACCTTGAAATTGAACTAAATTTTTTGCGCTAACTTTTTCTAATTCGCGCGCTTCATCGGCGACATCATCATCTGTATCAGCCCATTCTTTTTTTAATTCAGGATATTTTGTAGCACCGGCCTTGATCGCGTTTTGACGAGATTCAAAAACGCCGGGCGCTTTACCTTGGCGACTGGCCGCTGTGATTGTCGCTGATTTTAAATAGGACCGACTGAACCGAAGACTGTTGATGACTTTTTCTTGATCTTTATTAGCGGCATAGTCTGATTTGGCTTGACCAAAAGCTTGCACAGCTTTTTTATAATCTTCACGAGCTAATACATCAACATTCTTTAGCTGAGCTGTATTCATATCGGCAGATAATGATGCAATTTCTTCCTGTGGGTTTGATGAACTTGAAAGTTCACCTTTTGGCGCTGGTGTTGAACAGGCGGCAAAAGCAAATGCCCCGATTAGAATTAAAGGCTTGATATGTAACTTCATACTGATTCTCCTTGGTCATGTTTATTGTTCTTGCCGATGGTCGTCGGCATCAAGAAAATCGTCAATTCAATGTGTAAATAATAAAATAAAGGGGGTATTTTTCCCCAAGTAATATGAAAAAGGGTTTAAGTTTTTAAACTTAAACCCTTTTGTAAAAAAAATTCCCGATTGTTCTGCCGTCATGTTTTCGGCGACAAGACTATTTATTCTTCTTGAAAATCTCAGCAAGAAAATTTTGAGCGGACTTAAAGGAACGAACGTCAGCCGATGCATTATAGGCGGCTCCCTTAGAGTTATCATTTCCGGCGGCTTTTTCAGTAAATGAATGAACGGTATTTCCATATTTAACTAATTGAAAATCAATTTTATTATTTCTCATTTCATCTTCAAAGGCCGTTAAATCTGCGGCTGCCACATAAGGATCATCAGCACCATGAAAAGCTAAAACTTTAGCTTTAATATTTTTTCCATCAGTTGGTGTAGGACTATCTAAACCACCATGGAAAGAAATAACTCCGACTAAGTCAGCACCGGTTCTAGCTAACTCGATAGAACCTGTTCCCCCGAAGCAATACCCTGCTACCGCCAATTGCTTGACGTCGACATTTTTTTGTTTTTTCAATTCATTTAAAGCTAATGTTAAATTTTCACGAAAAAGCCCACGATCTTTTTTATATTTCCCGGCCAATTCCCCAGCCGCTTTGGCTTCTTGAGGGTTTTGACCTTTACCGTAGATATCAGCCGCAAACACCACATAACCCAATTCAGCAAAACGATCAGCTTGATGTTTCGTTTCGTCAGTCAGCCCCATCCAGTTGTGCACAATCAAAATGGCTGGAGTCATTTTATTTATGGTTTTAGGCTGAGTTAAATATCCCACAAATTTTTTATCCGCCGTGCCGTAATTGACAGATTGTTTTTTTAATTCGATGGCTTGAGAAACCACAGAAGCCAATAAAACCAAAGCCAGTAAAATAAAGTTATTTTTTTTCATAAAATCTCCTATGAAATACTGTATGAACAACAAATGAATCGGTCAAAGCTATATTCTCTGTTGACAGCTTGTTCCGCTTTTATTTAACGTGAATTAAGGTAAAAACCAAGGAGTCACGATGAAACGATATTTCAGTTTAATTTCTGTGTTTGCTATTCTTGTTGCAGCCCAATTCTCTTCCGCACAACTTGTTCCAGGCCCTCCATCACCGAAACCACCTCCGTATAATCCACCGGCTTACCACGGTTCATGCCTCTATGAAATTTGCGAAGGCGATACCGTTATCAATGTTCTGCGTGATTACCGCAAAGCCGTTGTTGTCGCGATCGAAAACAAAGGTACTTTTATACTTCGCTTCCTTGATACCGGAGGCATCGGTGGTAACTGGGGACGCGCTGATCTCGCGGTCATGCGTGGCTGTCAAAACCGAGTTTGCATCGGGGATCGTTTATTTAATACAAAACGTGATTATCGCATGACTCAAGTTGTAGGTTTAGCGAGCAATGGAACTTTTGTACTTCAATTTCTTGATAACAATGGTGTTGGTGGTAATTGGGCTATTTCAGACTTAGCCTTCCCCTACGGCTGTGGTCGTCAGTTTTGTGTGGGAAATTTAGCTTTCAATATCAAAAGAAACTACCGCCAAGTTCAAATCGTTGGCATTGAATATAACGGAAATTATGTTCTTCGCTTTTTAGATACCAATGGTATCGGTGGAAATTGGAACGACGCTGACTTAGTTCGTGTGAATTAATTTTTGAAAAAAAGTACAAAACGTTTTGCTAAAATCAACATTGAGATCAGTAATATCTGCAATCTTCAATGTAGCTTCTGTCCAGAAGTTATTCGTGAAAAAAAAATAATGACGGTTGAATTATTTGAAAAAATAATTCAACAAGTCTCACCCTTAACCGATCAGGTCTGTCTGCATCTGATGGGGGACCCACTGGTTCATCCTCACCTGTCTCAATTGATTGAAATTTGTGCGAAATACGAAACACGCGTCTTTTTTGTGACCAATGGCGTTTTGCTTCGCGATGATAAAATAGCCACTTTGCTTCATCCGATTATTCGCCAGATCAATTTCTCACTTCATAGTTTCAATGATAACTATCCGGACCGTGATCCCTCTCAGTATTTAGAAAAGATTTTTAACTACACCGAAATAGCTTTCGAAAAACGTCCCGATTTATATATCAACTATCGCCTATGGAATTTAGACGAACCTCGAGGTTTAGATGAGAAAAACACTTCGATCTTAAGTCGCATTGAAAAATATTACGGTCTAACGATCGATAAACACATCGATGTCAAATCTGAAAAAAGTATTAAAATTAAAAACCGACTTTACCTTCATTACGATACAGAATTTACTTGGCCTGCTTTGGATCTACCGATCATAGGAACTCGAGGAACCTGCTTAGGACTCAAGTCGCACTTCGGAATTCTGGCCGATGGGACGGTGGTCCCTTGCTGTTTAGACAAAGAGTCTGGCATTCCCCTCGGGAACGTTAACGACCATGACATTATTTCAATACTGGCTAGCCCGCGCGCCATAGCCTTACGAAAAGGCTTTCAAGACCGTGTTCTCATCGAGGATCTTTGCCAGCGCTGCAATTATATCGAACGTTTTGATTAATAGCTTGAAATCTAATGCAAAACCAAGCCAATTAAGCTAAGACAAAGTATGATTAAAATACTCAACTTGCCGTACAAATCTTCGCCGACTGCGGTTAATACAAACCGACTAGCACAAGATCTTCAAACACTTTTGTCACGACCGGATTTAGGATACCTCGATCTCGTGAATAGAAAAAATCTTTGGGACTCTTCAGAACAATTAGCTCATAAAATTCAGTCTCAATTTGAACACGTGGTTATCATCGGTTTTGGCGGAAGTTCTATGAGTGCCCGCGCCTTAGTTGAAATAACTCATACTAAAAATATTTCTTTTTTGGACAACGTCGACATCAACGAAATTATTCGAACTATGTCTCATATTAATTCTCTTGAGAAAACAGCTTGGATTTTTATTTCAAAATCAGGAAATACTATAGAAGTTTTAGCCTTGATCAACTTCTTAAACCAATTTCTCGAAGAAAAAAATATCAATTTATGGAAAAGCTCTTTTTATATTACGGAACAAAAAAATAACCCCCTTTACAATCTGGCTCAAAAACATGAAAGACCCTGCCTTGAAATTCCCGTCGACGTCGGTGGGCGATTTTCGTTTCTGAGTCCTGCAGGCATGTTAATTGCCAGACTCTGTGGATTAAATATCGAATCGATTAAGCAGGGTGCAATCTTAGCTCTCAAAGACGAAGAAGCCGTTCTTAAAATTACTGAACAATATTTAAGTTCATTTGAAGATCATAAAAACATAAGCCTTTTTTGGTTTTACAACTCTTCCATGCGCTGGTTCGGCGGGTGGCTTCAACAACTCTGGGCCGAATCGTTGGGTAAAAAAATGACTCGGCAAAATGCAGTCGCGAATCCTTTTAGCACACCTATGATAGCCATTGGATCAAGCGATCAGCATTCCATTTTACAGCAAGTTATGGATGGCGAAAAAAATAAATTTATTACTTTCTTCAGGTTCAATCATATTGAAAAATATAATTACACCCTCAATAGATCCTATTTCGATGAGACCACACCACTTTTAAATAAAAAATTTGGTACGCTCATTGAGGCGCAAGCACAGGGTACGGCAGAGGCCCTTCTGGATAATGGCATTCCACAACTCACCCTCGAAATTGAAAAACTTGATGAAAAAAATTTAGGCTATTTATTTATGTATTTCCAAATAATCGTTTCATTGATTGGTGAGTACCACGATATCAACGCTTTTGATCAACCTGGGGTACAAGCCGGTAAAAATAAAACTTTAGAAAAGCTTCAATCCCAAAGATTTTGAGAATTTATAAGCTCTATGGTTTTTCATTTTTTTTCAATTGTTCCATCGGTTTATTAAAACGCAAAGAAACCACCGCGCGACGCATACGATCACCAAGTGCCGTTGTTTTTTGCGTTTCTTCTAATTTTTCTAAGGTCACGATCGCTAAATCTTTATCAGCAAAACGAGTCATCGCATCAACAGCAACAATACGTTCCTCATCCGTCAAACTGCTATCAATGATTTTATTTTTCAAAACTTCTAACTCTGGAGGTAAACTCGAAGTTACAGCCGTGGCTTCTCCTAATTTAACTTCTTTATTGGTACTAAAAAGCAATCCTATTTTCAAAACAACCACAAAAACCATGGCTAACATGACTAGGATAACTAAAGTCTTTTTACTCATTTATTTGACTCACTTTTAATGAACTGAACGACTCGTTCAATCACAGCTTGATCTTTTAGAATACGACGATGTCCTAAGCCTTCTGTCATCAAAAGTTCAGACTGAGGCCAAGCTTCATGCAAATTTAAAGCATTTTTAAAGGGAACTTCTTTATCTGTTTTATCGTGAATAACTAAAATGGGAATATTTAAAGAGCTTCCCAAGTTAGAAATATTAATATCTTGTAAGCGAACCTGAGCTTTTAAAGCGAGGATTCGGTGGAAAACTCTTTCAGACCATGGACTTAACTTAACAAAATCTAAAAAGTTTTGAACAACTTTGGTGTAATCGGAGGGACTAGAAATCGTAATCAATTTTTCTACCTTCATACCTAAGTGAGTGGCCAAAACAGAACAGCCTCCGCCAAACGAATGGCCAATGCTGACTTTCACCGCACCTAACTCTTGTTGGGTTGAAGCTAATGCCCGCGAATAAATTCCAGCATTGGTCTCGTCGCCAGGAGACTCACCATGAGCCGGACCATCTAAGGCGATTACGTGATAGCCTTCATTCACCAACGGCTCAGCAAAGGCCCCCATTTGAGAACCACGACCTTCCCAGCCGTGGGTCAACAACACTTTTGGATTTCCCTCAAAGCCCCACTCATTAATAGCTAAGCCATTGCTCAATTTTCGCTTCCGTGCCGACCCATACCAAACTTCTTCCGCTGCTGGTCTTTGATATTTTTTTGGTTTTAAAAAAAGACTCAAGGCTTTACGAGCCGCCAAAGTGGGAAATAAAAATGAACTGTAATAGAGAAACTTAATCATCTCAATTAAACGTAGTCACCCTTACGGATTTTTTCCAAAATGATTTTTTCAGTTTTGATCGGATCATTCGGATCAACTGAGAAATAACTTTGCTGTTCACAACGAACTTTTTCTTTAATCAACCAACGTAAAATATCAGATAAGTCTTTATTTTTCTTATCTTTAAAAAACGGATCATTTTCTAAAGCATCTTTGGCTTTTTTCAAAGCCCGCGCATCGCCGGCATCTGATTCCTTCACTTTGTAAGTATGAAGATCATATTTTTTGATATCTCCGGGTAAAACCCCAAGGAATCTGACATTCGGTGCACTAAAATCACTATTACGAATCAGCGATGCGGCCGATCCGGCTTTTAAAGTACGGAAGATATTTTGAATCGTGTAGGCATCCAGATCTCCGAAGAAATACATCGGAACATCTAATTGGTTTTCTATTAATTTACACCAGCCTCGTACACCATTTGACGGAACCCCTTGCGCACCCATCAAAATACAATTGTTACGTTTAGTAAAACCCATGGCTTGTAAAGTACCGGCCGTACCTTCAGATTCAACCACAAGACAGAAATCAATTTTCTTTTTTGCTTTCAGCTTTAAAGACTGAGGTTTGTTTTTAGGTTGAAATGGAGAAGTTCCTAGTGTTGATAAATCGATGGTGGCTTTATCGCCGTCATTTAGCGTCTCTGTAACCACCAATTGTTGAGAATAAGTTTGTCCACCACGATCATTGGCAAAACAATTCAGTTCTTCACGATAGACTTCGAGCATATCACCAATAAAATCAATGATCGAATCGGACTCATTTTGATCTTCAAAGTCCAAAGGTTTGTAACGAGTACTTCCCTTAATGGTACCTTTACAAATGTAGTAAAGCTCCCTTTTTGTATTCACCGCTCCCACTTTGATATTTCTTAATAAAATTTCCAAAATAAATAAAACGCGCGCAAGTTTTTGAACAGAGGAAACATTCAATTCCGTTCGTACGACTTTATCTCCTGGGGTTAAGTATCCTACTTTTGCGCTGTATTCAGAATTATCTAGAGACGTCTTGACCGCTTCTAAATAAGGACGTTTTGAATTTTCTAAGTCTTTTAACATTCTTTCAGCTAAATTCTTAGCCTCTTTAGGAATGTCTAATTTTAATTCTCTGACTCTTAATAATGACATGGGATTCCTTTAATTACTTCTTAGGTTTTTTTGTCTGTTTTGAAGATTGACTGCTGGCTTTATTTTCTTCGATCACCAATTCAACTTCGTCTTCTGGCACTCCACTTTTCTTAGCTTCTTTCATTTTATGCATTGCTAACTTTGACTGAGCTTCTTCCAGCTCATTCACCGCACTGGCCGAATCGCGTCCCAGGATTTTCTTTAAGCCCTCTTCGGCTTTTTTCTTACGAGCCTCATTAGCACCAACGATATTCACTAATTTTTCAACTAAGATCGGACCAAATTGCTCGATATGAGCTAATTTTCTTTCTAAATCAGCTTCTTTCACTTCGTGACGAATGTGTTTAGAAAGTTTTTGTCCCGCTTGCATCAGTGCGCGGCGAATTTCTTCAACTAATTCCTCAGATCCATCAATAGTTTCTTTCGATGCATTTTTAAATTTAATAAATGGCGATACCACCGAAACGGCAAAGACGTACGGTCCCTGTGGAAGCGAATCTTTCGGCTGTGCTAATCCGTAGGATTTCCAATTCACGCTTTCAATCGCCCACGTCACGGCGCAACCTGATTTATCAAATTGCAAAGGAACACGATTGGCAAACCGAAGTAATTGAACCGGAGCCGCTTCTTCTCCACGATTGATGAATCGAGCCAAAGCCACTTCGATCACGACCGGTTTAAAATCACAAATGGTAGGTTTACGAGTCACCACCGAGAAGAAATCCACTTGGCCTAAACGATCGATCGATTTAGAAAGTGATTCTTCACCCACGGTTAAGACTGATTTTGTCGACGGCGCCATTAATTCAGTATTTTGAATCGCTTGGAAAACCTTTTTAAAATCTTCATCAGCTAACGATGTTAAAGGTTTTTCTAAAAGATTTTTAGGCATGCCCTTTTTAACAAAATCAGAAATGGCTTGATCTGAAATACGAGAAAACCCCGTTTTTAAGAACTTAGATAAAGATATTTTTCCGTATAAATGAGAATGCGTGATAAACTCACCCAATTTAAATGTATGCGGATGAGGTAAAGTGGCCTCTGGAATTTCTGGAGACACGTTGCTCACGCGTTCAACTTTGACCCAGTCGCCATCTCCTAATTTATATTTCATGGCGATGTGAGGATTTAAAAGGATCGTTCCTTCGATGTAAGTTAATAATCCGCCGTCACCATTCAATTGAATACGACCATCCAAAATGAATTCAACGCGAACTCCATTTGATTTTTTCCATTCAATCATCTCTTTATTCTTAACGATTCCCGTGTTCGTCTTAATATCGACATCCACTTGAGCCGAAATCGCTTTCTTCATCGATTTTGTCTTAGAAATGACTTGCGCACCCTTAGCATTCGTCATCTGCGCCCACGTTGTTGCGGCAGAAATACCAATACCTTGTTGTCCACGAGAACACTGACCTTTACCGAATTTTGAAGAGGCTAAATATTCCCCGAAAACCTTCGCTAAATCATCAGCGTCGATACCGGGACCGTTGTCTTCTACGATAATCTTGACTAAGTCCGTGTTTTTAGTCGATCCCGTCCCAACTTTTGTAACTTGAATCTCTAATTCTGGTAAAATTTCATGTTGTTCACAGGCATCTAATGAATTGTCCACAGCCTCTTTTAAAGTTGTTAAAACAGCCTTTAAAGGCGATGAAAAACCTACCTGCTGAAGATTCTTCGCGAAGTATTCTGCCGTACTACTTTTCGTGATTTTATTGCTCAACTCAAACCTCTTTTACGTCTTAATCCATATCTACTTTTTCATTTGAGCGGTTTTTTGTTAAGAAAATCAAGCCATTGGTTCCGACGCATTTCGTTATAGTTGGCTAAATGACCAATTCAAGCGAACAATAAAGCCATGAAAAACACACGATTTTACCCCCTTTTTAGCATCATTTTAATATCATTTTTGACCTCTTTTTCGGTTTTTTCAGCTGTCTCAGTGAAGAGCAATCCCTCTCTGAAAACGACTCAAAAATCCGTAGCTAAAAAAAATGCTCACGGTTTCTGGGTCAATGAGGAAGATGAAGCGCTTAAAGAAGCGACAAAATTGAAAAAACCCATCCTCATCGATTTTTTTGGAATCTGGTGCCCACCTTGTAATCAATTAGATGAATTGGTTTTCTCTCAGGCAGAGTTTAAACAGGCGGCCAAGAAGTTTGTTCTGTTAAAAATGGACGCGGACAATGAAAAATCATGGGTTTTAAAGTCGAAATATAATGTTGGTGGATACCCGACAATTATAATGGCTCAAGTTGAAGATCATCAGGCTGGAAATGAAATTGATCGCATCGTCGGATATTATCCGACGAATGTCATTACGGCGAAAATGAATGAAGCTTTGAATTCCGATGGAAAATCGAATCAGGAAAAGATCATGGCTCTCATTAAAAAATCGATCGAGCAAGCCGACGAAGCGCAAGATTACAAAAAAGTTATCTCGCTCACCCAGGCCGCACTTGCACTAGAACCAGAAAATTTAGATTTTAAGCTCACACAAATCAAAGCTCAAAGTCATGATGATAAAGATATTCTTAAGAATAAAACGTCGAAAAAAATCTTAGACGATATCCAATCTGATCGTAAAAAAATGCCCGTTTTGACTTTAGTGGGACAGTTTGAAATTCAACCCTCAAAAGAAGTCTTGGATGAATTGCTATCACGAGTAAACCCTTCCACTTTATATATCGATAATGATGGTTTCACCGAAGCTGACATTTACGCCATGGGAATTGATCTGGCGGAGCACGATGGCAATACCTCGCTTAAAAAAGTCTATACGGATATGACGGTGGAATCTTTTGAGAAACTTCTTAAAAAATACGGAGAAGATTCAAGATCATTAAATCTATCCTATACCTACTATTTACAAAAAGCGGGAAACTTTAAGAAAGCACAAGATGTTTATGATCGAATGATTGCAAAATATCCAACAGAATTTACCTTCTATTACCCGGCAGCTAACATGGCTGTTGAAATGAAAAAATTCGATCAAGCTCGAAGCTACATCGAAAAAGCCATGGAATTTGCTTACGGCGACAATAAAATTCGCTGCCAAGAACGGGCTTTAAAAGTAGCCATGGCTGAAATCAAAGAGAAAAAAGATGATACAGCGAAAGTTTTACTTAAAACAGCCATTGAACAATCAGAGAAATTCTCTAGCGAATTTAAAAAGCCCGAGGGGCTTCAAGTACGTAGTGCAAATTACATTAAAAAATTAAATAAAACTATTGAAGAAGCAAAAACGCTTTTGTAATCAAAAATTGTTCTGCTTTAAGAAGTAAAGACACTCGTCTTTGTCGTAAAACTAAACCTTATTTTTCGTTAAAATTAGGATTAGATTCACGATTTACGAAGGTGTATAAAATTATTCTTCAGATTGATTTTTCTTAAGTTCATCTATGGCCATTTCCGCTCGAGTTTTATAGCCTTTTTTGGTGTTACAGTCCTTGCATGAAGGAACACAGTTTTTCTTATCGGATTTTCCACCGCGAGCGATCGGTATAAGATGATCCATCGTAAGCTCTGAAGCTTTGAATTTTTGCTCACAGTGATAACAGGTGCCTTTACCGACTAATTGTTTCCACCACACCGATTCACGCAATTCTTTGGCTTTGGCTTTTTCGATTTTTTTATGAGATTCACTGGCTGGTGTGAAGTAATAATCGTCAGACATTAACCCGCCTTGTTTGAGCGCTCTAGAGCTTCTATACGTGCTATTAAATCAGGAGCATCTAAATGCTGCTTCAAAATCGAATTTATTAATGTCTGATATGGCAAAGCTTTTTTTTCAGCCTCAGCTTTAATACCAGAGAGCACATTAAGATCAAGTCTAATGCCGATATTTATTTTAATATCACTCATATCTTGAGCCGCAAGTCTCTGAGGTTTTCCTGTTGCCTTCGCCGTCTTCATGGCCTCTTTTATGTTTTTATGTTTCATGTCTTTATCCTTCTTGCTGAAATTATTCTAATTATATCACTATCGCCAAATTGAGCTTCACTATGGACCACCATGATGACGCCATGATTTTTTATGTAGCCAGTAGCTATATATCTAATTTCTTCATAAGTAGAATGCTCCTG
>CALMPX010000092.1 GCA_937871355.1 uncultured Bdellovibrio sp. | reverse complement strand
GCCAATAAGAGTTAAAATAATTAAGTTAAATATTTCTACGGATAAAAACAACGATAGCTTTAATTTCTATAGTATAAAGTTAGTGAATATCCAAGAACAAAGCTTAAACACATCGCCTAAAAGTTGGTACTTGAGCAAAGGACTTAAGAAAACAAATTCTTGTGAAAAAATTGATCGTAAAACCAGTGGCGACGCCAAAGCCACCACTGTACAAATCACAACGACGATCAAAAAAACTTGCTTTAAATACCAATGAGCTACTTTTCTTAATTCCAAAGAACTTACAGCTTCAGAAATAGAAGGCAAATAAAGACTGATCATGGTCAAACCGATAAAAGAAAGATTAATCTCAGAAATTTTCAGTAGCGCCTGCCAATGCCCTACATCAACCCAACTGAGTTTTAAATCATTCAAAATAAAGTTACGAATATACACCTGCTGCGCGGCCCCTAAGGCACCCGTGATAGCCATGACTAAAGTGAATTTAAAAACCCGTATGATCAATGGTTTGTTAAATCGAGGTTTAAACATTTCGAGCACATTATGCTCTAGCTTTAGTAAAAACAAAAAACCAATAAGGCCTTGCGAAAAGTAAAAAGCTAACGCCGCGTAAGGTATGTAACTCTGATTTTTCTGAACGATTAAAATAAAACCAAGAAAGCCAAATCCTATAGCCATGAGGTTATAGAAAAATAAAGTTTTAACCAATTTTTGCGAGGAGAAAACCCCCTGAGTGATGGACGTTAAATTCAAAAAGACAAATCCCACTGATAAAAGCTGGAAGAAAAGCATTTCGCTGGAATTGCCAAAAGCCAGTTCTGAAAATTGAAAAGAAAAGATAAAAGCCACAATGATAAGAAAAACTGAAAATATCGCACACCAAAAACCGACCAGATTGTAAATATCTTTGATCGCCGCTTTATTTTCCTTGTTCTTAGATAGTTCGGTTATTAGAAAGTTAACTAACCCTACACTGAATAAGCTATTGACGATGGTTACACAGCTGAGAACTTGTCCGAGATAACCCACACCAGAAGCACCATAATAAAGAGATACGGCTTTTAATATTCCAATTTGTGCCAGTGCCTTGATGAAGACCGTGCTACCAATCCAAATATTGTTTTCAAAAAAAATTAGAAATTTATCTTTTAGGCTAATATGGATCATTATACTTTTGATCCGCACATTTTTTTAAATTCATCGTAATTTCGGATGTAGTCATTTTCGTCGAAATACTGATTCGCTAAGACCAGCAGAACGCAGTCATCTGTAAATTCGTACATTTCTCTCCAGAGCAGTCCCTCAATCAATAACCCTTGCACCGGACTGTTCAATTCGTAATGTGACTGCTCTGCACCGCTATCGATCAAAAACTTACACGATCCATGAATAGCAATTGCAACCTGTTTTAAATTACGATGAGCATGAAAACCACGTCGAACAGCTGTTTTCGTATTGAAAATATAATAAATGCGCTTAATTTCAAACGGAATATCTTTGATGGCTTCAATGGCCACTAAAGCTCCTCGAGCGTCGCAAATATCTTTGAAATTGAGGATCTCTGGCTTTGTTTGAGCAAGGTCACACAATGAGCTACTATTACTATTCTGAGTGAGCACGAACTTAGTGTTTGGTTCGATATCGGTCATGACCAAAGCATGTGGACCGATTCGCGCGCCCTCGCCAATTTTTACTCCGCCTAAAACGGTGGCGCCAGTTCCGATGATCACATTGTTTCCGATCGTGGGACGCGTACTTGAATTATAATCGAAATCTAAATACTTGGCTCCAATGGTTACGTTTTGATAAATCGTAACATTATCACCGATTTCTTTAGCTCCGATCACAGTCGCTCGACAGTGTGGCATGAAAAAGCCGGGGCCAATTTTAACTTTTGGGGAAATTTCTAAACCGAATAAAATCTGATTTATGTAGGATAAAATTTGCGCCAATATCTGAATGTTCATCCGATAGAAAAAAGATGAAAGTCTAAAAATACCGATCGGAGTCAATCGAGGATGAAAAAAATAAATGATCATTTTCATCAAACCGACTGATCCGGATTTTTTAGTCATATTCAGATAGTTTTCAACATCAGATTTGAAAATCATTTCTTTGAAACCTTAAACATCTTTGACTGATTTAAAATAGACGACATGTAAGCCATATAACGCATCAACATATGATAACGATCTGGTCCGAGGACTTTTAAAGTCATTTTCAATCCAAACAAAGTCACCGATTGAACCCGCGTGAAAACGTTAATATCTTTAAAGTTATTACGTTTAACTTGGCCCTGAGAAATAAGCCCTTTAGATTTTGCAAATTGATGAATTTGACTTTGGTGATTAAAAACATTCGAGGCCTTGAAGGTTTGTTCGTGGTTGGCGTAGATACGTCTTAAAGTATTTGAAATGCGACCACCTTCGATGAAGTAATCATAACAGTAAGGTGTCGCATCGATGCCGGAATCATTTTTTTTCAATAATGCTAGATACTGTTCACTGGCCAATTGAAAATCGGGACGAGATCCTGTCGCGAAACGATCTTGTTTGTCAGCAATGATGGCCGTATTTGATTTATTGTAAGAACTGAAATGAATAAAGATAAGTTCTGTCGTTTGATTGATCCAGAACTTTTGATTAACAACTGAGATTTTTCTTTCGTGTAAATTCCAGAAGGCCACATTACAACCTGTATGGCGCACAATATAAAAACCTTCAAAGTACACAAATGCCAGATCAATCCACTTTTGATCAACCGCCATACCGCTTTGTGGTTCGTAAAAACCAAAGCTAGCTAGCTTAGCTTCCCACCACTGCAAAAAAGCGTTCGTGGTCGGCGTATTTCTAACGCCGATAAAGCCTAAATTAAAAGAACCAAAACGAGAGAAATCTAAATCCGAAGGTTTTTTTCCATCTTCGATGGACGTAAAAGCATGAGGAGTTAGCACCCCATTAGAATGATCTAACTGAGCCTCCACGGCGGCGAGACTTGAGAAAAACATAATATCCGGATCAATATAATAAACTTTATCGAAGGTTTTCAGCTGGATTTGCAAAATGATCGGTTTTAAGTAGGTACTGAATTCAATGACGTCATATTTAAACGCGTAGTGATTGTAGTCTTTTAAATTCAAATCTTCGATAAATTCAATATTTACACCGTAATCTTTGATCAACTTTTTTCGACCCACTAAAAAGATTGTGAATTTCATATCTGGATTATATTTTTTGAATGATTCAGCCAAGGCTAAAGCTTTAGATAGATAATTATAGGCACAAATAGTAAACGCTGAGCTATTCATGTAATATTCGTCCTTTTCCTGAAAACCCTAATTTAAAATATAATGCAAAAATAAGCAACGGAATTGCCTGAACAGCCAAGAAGCCAGGGGAAGAGAAATACGCATCTTCAAAGAAGGAAATAGCTATGGGATATAAAGAAATACTAAAAACGTAGAGCGTGACCGGGTTTCGGAAAGCGACATTTAAGAGGTAAATAATTTGATGAAAAAAACCTAAGACAAAACAGCCCAAACAGATCAGTTTCTTACCTCCGTCATGATAAAGCGGAAACAAAAAGGTATAGACATTGGTGCGCACAGGCACATTCACAAACGGCATTAAATTATATCTGTATTGGAAATGACCACCAAAATAATTCAATATTCTCTTCAAAGAATTAGGAACTAAAACCAGTACTTCGGCCGTCACAACCCCGCTTTTTAAAGAGTGATTAAATGCGGCCAATGGTGAAAAAAGATAAACCTGTATGTTCCACAGCAGCATGCCGATAACGCTGTTCGATTCCTCTGAGCCTTTTTTCATGAGCAGCGCAATTCCAAAGAAAACGACGATAAATCCTATAGCACAAAGCAAAACCTGCTTAAGATTTATTTTTTTACTGGTGTAAAATATGGCGATTAAAGTCAGCACGTAAAACAACAAAAAGAGGCGACTTGTTGTCAAAAGCGCAGAGGCCAAACCTAAAATAAATAAAATAATCTGCTGTTTTTTTTCAATTTTATCGATAAAGCAAAATAGAAATAAAATAGAAACCAGGCCCAAGTGATAAAATCGAAAGAGATTATAAATATTTCGTTCATTGATAAAATCGGCATTTATACTATCCCTGGCCTGAGCGAATCCATGCAGCGAGCCACCTGCCATGAATTGAATCTTTGTTATAAGTTCAAAAGTAATAACAACTAATAACAGCACATAGGCCGCAGAGAAAAACAGAATAAATTTATTTAATTTTTCAGGGCTCAAAACGGACGTATTTATATTAAGACGATTAAAGCATATATTGAATAGTTAACATACTAATTAAAGCCGAAATCAAAATAGGCGCAGCTAAAAAAACTCTAACTAAATACTTTGGTGAAAGACTAAACATATAAACTAGTTCTGCGGCTGATGTTGCGACAACAACTGTTTAAGTTTTATTTCCAAAGCTTTTTCATCAATTTCAAAATCAGAATAAAGCCACGAAATTCTATCTAAGAAACAAGATTGATCTTTAAGTAAGCGCCCTGTTTCGACATAGTATTGAGAATGGGATAATGCGCACAGATTCGAGAAAACTGCGAATTCTTTAATTTCTTCAGCCAAAAAGTTTATAACCACAGTGTTTTCTTGGCAAAAAATCAAGTTACTAAAAGCCGCTCCAGAAGATCCTGCGATGAATTTAGCACTATTAAACAAATACATTTGTTCTTCGAAAGTATACTGCTCTGGATAGACGACTTCGAAACCATTTCGAACGAACATTTCGATAATCGAAGGCTCATTAACTAAGCGACGGCTTGAATAGTTACGGCGTGCTAAGTATATCTTCCGATCTTGCTTATTAGATAAATCATTTATAAATAATTTTCTAAATTCTGTAAGCGATTCTAAGTTTAGCGCTGAACATTGCGCATAACTAAAATCTTCAAAACTATCAGGAATAAAAGTTGGATTTGAACAAACAAAAATATTTTTGACGTTATATATGTTTTCATCGGGATTGACTCTCATAACTGAATTAGCTACGGATAATTTCTTCATAACATAATTTAAAAGTTGATAGTGCTGAGGCGGCATAAGACCGTCGACAGCAATTTGATAATCTCGGTACGTCTCTGGAGTATGGCGTAAAAACCATAGCATTTTAGGCATATACTCAATTAACCAATGAAAATAATTCCGTGAGCATCTGCCTGAAACTAAAAATATATTTTCTAATTCCTGAAATTCATATTTGTTAACTTCTACTTTAACATAGGGATTTTGCTCGATCAGCCGATACGAAGGTGGCGAATCGGAATAACCAGCTATAAACTTGTGAACCGGATCTGCTGATTTCTCATAGCACAAATAATTTTCAGCATTGATGAGCTGATATCCTCTTATTAATTTAACGTTTTTCAATTCCCAAATCTTGTCTCCGTCAACAACAGAAGTATATTTTTGCTGATTGGGTTCGTTAACCCTCGACGGAAAGTAAAAAGTATGTTCGTAGTCAGGTCGCGTATCTTTATGTTCCTGAGTTTTAAACAAGTAATTAACTGGCAATAAAAAAAGAAATCTTTTAGAATTAACATAGAACTTAATATTGGATTTTATTTTAAGATAGTATGAGTTATGGATTTCGTACTGATCTGAACCTTTTGCAAAAAGCTTCATTTTTTTAAGATATAACAATTTAAAAGCTTGCTGATTTTTTTCTTCAATTTTATTCAACAAATCATCAAGTTTAAATTCTATTAAGCTATAATCGAAGTAAACATTTTTATAGCAAACCAAATGCTGTACAGCTCGTAAAACATCTTCACCGTCACCGTAGTCGACGGCCAGTCGAACTGTAATCCAGGCGTTTGATTTAGGAAAGAGCCATCTCATGTAGAAAGGAATACTGTCTTTACCAGAGTAGAGTCTTTTAAGAATTCGAAGCCCAAGCGCCGTCCAACTTCTTGATTCAACAATCAAAATGATCGCTTTACGGAATAAAGCAAAAACATGAATAATTTCTTCAACGATGCTTGTTGTTTTAGATGATTTTTGCAATGAAACAGCCATGGTTATTAAGAATAGATAAGTTGAAATACAAGGTCAATTTAATCATTTACTTGCTAGTTCACAATGACTGGGATAAGTTTCTTTTATGCTGGCCACTTTGGAAAGATATTTTTGCCTTAATAACCTATTTCTGGTTTACAATTTCATTTTAAAAAACTTGAAAGTACGCTACCGAGGCTCGTGGCTTGGAATTTTTTGGACCGTGCTTATTCCTGCATTTACCTCTCTAGTTTATTTCGCTATTTTTAAGTATATTCTTAAGGTAAATATTGAAAATTACCTTGTTTTCATTATGTCCGGCCTTATACCTTGGACATTCCTGAGCCAGACACTGGCTTCTGGATTAGAGTGCCTCGTAAGCAATCATACTTTACTTAATAAAGTCCCCATTCCTCCACAAAGTTTGGTTTTATCAGAATCATATACCTATTTAATTAACTTACTATTCAGCCTACCCGTTCTTCTTGTGGTCATTATCATCGGCAAAATTGATCTTAGCTTTTATATGCTTCAGTATCTTTATTTTACATTTTTATTATTTATTTTAGCAAATTCTTTAAGCATAATCCTAAGCTTTCTTTACGTGTATTTCAGAGACGTAAAGTTTCTCATGAGCATTGTTTTGCAATTCTGGTTTTACTTAACGCCGATCATGTATGCTAAAAATATGATCCCGGCCGCGTATTTCAATTTCTTTTACTGCAACCCCATCGGCATTCTTTTCATATCACTTCACGATTCCATATTAGAACCTAAATGGATTCCTGCGGAATACTACCTTGCTACTACAGTATGGACAGCATTCTTTTTAATTTTGAGCATTTTTGTATTAAACAAGTATGAAGATGGAGTCGTTGAATCACTATGAAAAATATGAATGCAATTGTCGTTTCAAATGTTTCAAAATCTTTTCTGTATTCGGAAAACCGAACTTCTTCTATAAAAACTCTTCTTATCAATCTATTAACTTTTAATTTCAAAGCAAAATCTTCTGAAAAAAAAGTCGTTTTGAAAAATCTAACTTTTACCATTAAAAAAGGTGATTTCGTCGGGATCATGGGAAGAAATGGCGCCGGAAAAAGCACATTTTTAAAAATACTGAGCAAGATCTACAAACCTAATTCGGGCTCGGTAACTATAAACGGAAAAGTTGTTCCTTTGCTTGAACTCGGCGCCGGCTTTTCACCCGACCTATCGGGTTACGAAAATATATTCCTTAACGCTTCTATCTTAGGATTTGCTAAAAAAGATATCGAAGAAAAAATTTCAAGAATTGTGGAGTTTTCCGAACTTCATGAACATATTTATCGGCCTGTAAAAAATTACTCAAGCGGAATGCTCGTCAGGCTGGCTTTCGCGATTGCCTCTCATGTCGAAGCAGATATTCTGCTATTTGACGAGATCTTAGCTGTAGGAGATGTTGGTTTCCAAAAGAAGTGCCTGAATAAAATTGAAGAGCTTTCAAAATTAAATAAAACGATTATTTTAGTTACCCATAGCCCCAATCAAATTCAACAATTCTGCAATCGCTGTATCGTATTCGATGATCATGGCGTTCTGTATGACGGATCAGCCCAGGGCGGCACAGATTGCTACAACACCTTATTTTAGTTTTGAATATCCATATTTAATTAATTTAATCGCGAGCTGAATGACGTTTTTCTTTAAAAATTCAATCTTAGCTTCTGTTAAGTAGAGTTCAGATTTCAATAAATTTAAGTGTCTGCCATTAAAATATTTAAGACTTCGAGCTCCTCCCGTATACTGAGAAGATAGATTTTGAATTCTCTTTTGAACATCTCGCGTACGCGATGTATTCGCTTCATGAACGCGGTATTTAGCTACAGGCGTATCTACAAAAACAATCTTTTCAAGTCCCGCCAAACGCAAATACATATTCCAGTCTTCAATCAAGATAGACTCGTCATATGGTCCGACTTGTGACATGAAATCCTTGCGATAAACTAAGACCGGACCCACGACAGCCCATTCAGAAATGATGGCTTTCTTTAAATCCTTCTTGTACATGTCCTTGTTTTTTTTCAAAAAATCAATATGACTGTTTGATAGAAGTCGGCCCTGACTATCGATTGTTTGCGAGTCACCAAAAGCGACTAATTTGCTGTCATCATGGTTTAGTGCATCAATGAGAATCTCTGTGCTACCCGGAATTATTTGATCATCGCTTCCAACTAGACGAATAAAATCACCCTTACTTAAACCGAGTAATTTGTTAATTGAATAACAAACACCTTGATTGGTCTGTTGAATAAATTGAATATTTAAAGAATTATTCTGCTGAATCCATTGACTGACAACTTGCGCGGACATATCTGTCGATCCGTCGTCTAATATTATTATTTCATGCTCACAAAAAATGTCTGTTTTAATAGAATTTAAGGCATCAAAGATGTATTTATCATGATTGAAGCTAGGAATTATGTACGAAACGAGCATTTATTTTTTCGCCTCATTGGATCCGCAAATTTTTGCAGGATTACCCTTAACGATGGCAAAATCTGGAATTGACTTCGTAACGACAGCACCGGCAGCGACCATTGCATTTTCACCGATAACGATTCCAGGCAAAATAGTAGCATTCGCACCGATACTTGCGCCCTTTTTCACAACGGTCTTTAGAAATTCGTCTGGATAAACTTTACTGCGCGGATACTTGTCGTTCGTAAAGGTTGCATTAGGGCCTATAAAAACATCATCTTGAATTGTAATTCCATCCCAAATTTGAACACCGCATTTAATGGTTACACGATCGCCAATGATGACATCATTTTCGATAAAGACGTGATCGCATATATTACAATCTTCACCTAAAACGGCTTTAGGAAGAATATGTGCGAAGGCCCAAACTCGAGTGTTTTTTCCAATTTTGACCGTTTCACATAATGCATGCGAGTGAATAAAAAATGACATTTTACGTCCTAAAACTTGTTAATGATATCGATTACGAACTGAACTTCGGCGTCCGTCATAATCGGTGAAATCGGAATTGAAATAATATTACGATTTAATCTTTCAACATCGTACTTATAAGTTCCCACAATATGTTCAACTATAGGCAGCGCCTCAAAAATAGCAAATGGATAATGAATCAAGGAATCAATTCCATTTTCCTTCAAATGCTTTTGAAACTCATCGCGGTGAACAGTATTGATGATAAATAGGTGATGAACGTGCGCCAGAGGCTGCTGGCTCGGTGTCTCGGGCTGGACCTTGTGATTCCTAATCCCCATCTCGTATTTCTGCGAAATCTCGCGACGACGATCATTATCAATTTCTAACGTCTTCAACTTAGCATACAAAAATCCTGCTTGGATTTCATCTAAGCGAGAATTGAAACCTAAACGATCATGATGATATTTTACTTTAGATCCGTAATTTCTTAAATAGCTTAACTCTTCGAATAAAGAATCATCACTAGTTACGATGGCTCCACCATCGCCCAAAGCTCCTAAGTTTTTACCTGGATAAAAACTAAAACCAGTTGCTATACCGTACTGACCTGCTTTTTTACCGTTCCACATAGCTCCATGAGCTTGTGCTGCATCTTCAACTAAAATAATATTTTTATTTTTGCAATAATCAGCAATTAAATCGGTATCTTTCATTTCTCCATAAAGATGAACAAGCAATAAACACTTCGCATCTTTAGAGATTTGATTTTCTACATCTGCGGCACTTAAGTTGTAACCTACTGTGGGAGTTAAGACTTGAATTTTTAATCCACAATGAGTCGCACCAAGAGCAGAGGCAATAAAGGTGTTTCCCTGAACTGCAACCAAATCACCTGTTCTTAATTTTTTTTGCTGAATCAAAGCTTTAAAGATAAGAATTAATGCATCTAATCCGTTTGCTACACCTAAACAATATTTTGACTGACAATATTCGGCGAAGGCTGTTTCAAATTTTTTCGTCTGCTGGCCAAGAATATAATACCCGCTATCTATAAATTCTTTAAACGATTTATCAAAATCTTGTTGATGACGAGCATTGATCTTTTTTAAGTCTAAAAATTTAACTTCCATTAACTATACCTTCTTCAAAGCTTTGATAAAATCATCATAATTTCTAATATAATCATCTTCTGCATAACGGCTTGAAGCTAAAACTAAACAAACAGAACCAGAGCTAAAGTTTTCCATTT
>CALMPX010000091.1 GCA_937871355.1 uncultured Bdellovibrio sp. | reverse complement strand
TAAGCACTAATATAAAATCTGAAAGATCAGCGAACAATAACAACTCTCCGAATAAAGTTATTCCCGATAAATTTACTTCTAATTGGTTGTATTCTAAGCCCGCTCCGCCAGCTAAAAAATTCACATAAAAATTGTTATCTCTGATCTCATTATCAGACAAAACTTGGCGCAAAATATCAGAGCTTGATGCCGTTCCACCCGCCGAATTTGATGATGATGACCAACGATTTATCCCGACTTTTGTGTAGGGCGACATATAATAGCCCTCGAAATTTTTCTTATACCCAATATTAAATGTATTAAAGCCTTTTCCAGAACCTAATCCGAAAAATAATGTATCTTCAGGTTGGAAATTGATCTCGATATTCAATCCGATCAACCCTGCCATGCCCCCGGTCGCTAATCCTGCGCCGATTTTCTTCATCGATTTCATATCGAGGTTGTCATTATACAGTTCAACTCCCTCATTATCGAATTTTTGATTCTTAGAAAAGACTGAGGTCGTTCCTGTTGTCGTGTCAGCTAATGTGTTTTGAGAAATTAACGCCAAGCAAATGACAAATCCTGCAAAAATTCTTTGTTTCATGAAACCTCCGATAATGAGCATTAATATTATAACTATTTATATCATAATAATGCTTCGAATAAACGCAATTGAAATTTTCACTTTTCGTCGTCTATCTTGAGTCGCGCTTTCCCCATGCAGCATTTCTGTTCTAGACTTGAGATTTTCGGCTTTTCCCTCTAAAACAATGACTCACACATTAATCTAAATTCTGCTTAATGCAGATCAATCTATCTGAAGGAGATTCTATCATGGCTCACACACGTAAAAAAATCGCGGTTATCGGCGCAGGATTTGTTGGTTCGACAACAGCTCACTGGGCCGCACAAAAAGAACTTGGTGACGTCGTTCTTTTAGACATCAATGAAGGTTCAGCTATCGGTAAATCTTTGGATTTAGCTCAAGCCGCATCGATCGAAATGTTCGATACGAAAATTAAAGGGACTTCAAATTATGCTGATATTAAAGACGCCGATGTCGTGATCGTAACAGCAGGTATGCCCCGCAAGCCAGGCATGAGTCGCGACGAGTTGATCGGAATCAACGCTAAAATCGTCAAAGATGTTTGCGCCGGTATTAAAGCCAACGCTCCAAATTCAATTGTTATCGTTGTTTGTAATCCGATGGATGTAATGGCTTTATATGCCAAACAACAATTAGGTTTCCCACGTGAGCGCGTTCTTGGAATGGGCGGTTGTTTAGATTCGGCTCGTTTCCGTACTTTCATCGCTGAAGAGTTAAATGTTTCTTACAAAGATGTAACCGGTGTGGTTGTCGGTAATCATGGCGATGCGATGGTTCCCCTTGTTCGCACAGCTTCTGTCGGCTCAGTTCCTTTAATCGATTTATTGCCTGCTGATAAAATTGCAGCGATCGTTCAGCGTACAAAATCGGCCGGAGCTGAAATTGGTGGCCATTTAAAAACCGGTTCGGCTTATTATGCTCCATCTCGTGGTGCGGTTGAAATGGCAGAGGCCATTTTAAAAGATCAAAAACGTGTATTACCCGTGGCTGTTGAACTCAAAGGTGAGTTCGGAGTTAACGACGGAATGATGGTTGGCGTTATGTGTGTTATCGGCGGAAACGGATTAGAAAAAATTATCGATTACAAATTCAACGCTGACGAAAAAGCTGAATTCGAAAAATCAGTCAACGCTGTTCGCGCGTTATGTGAAGGGTTAAAAACGGTTCAATAATGAATATTCATGAATACCAAGCCAAACAAGTTCTAGGCAAATTCGGAGTCGCGACTTTAAAAGGTCAAGTTGCTAACAGTCCCGAAGAAGCTGTTGCGGCCGCTAAAACTATCGGTGGATCTCTTTGGGTGGTTAAAGCTCAAATTCACGCCGGTGGACGCGGAAAAGGCGGTGGCGTTAAGTTAGCCAAAACTTTAGATGAGGTAAAAGATATCACATCAAAAATGATCGGTATGACTTTAGTGACTCACCAAACCGGTCCTGAAGGAAAAGTGGTTCAAAAAGTTTACATCGAATCAGGTTGTAACATAGCCAAAGAATACTACGTAGCTTGTTTGATCGACC
>CALMPX010000090.1 GCA_937871355.1 uncultured Bdellovibrio sp. | reverse complement strand
GCCGTCGATTTTATTAAAATCGCTCAGTGAAACGACTTAAAATGAGATCTAAAAGGTGCCAGGCCCTTTTTTTCTAGACAATAGGTTTGGTGCAAAAGGACCTGGCACCTTTTAGTTGGAAAAAAAGGACCTGGCACCTTTTAGTTTGCGCCTGAATAAACCGATTCATTCTGTATGAAAAATACTCGTCAAAATAAAAAGATACTGGCTACATTGATTGGTCTATTTGGTTTTTTCTGCGTGGTGACGATCACTTACTCCATTATGAACAATGCAGAAAATAATCCTGATCGCATCATGCAATCTAAAAAAGATAAAAATAAAAAAACGGATGCTCGTCAATTAGAATTAAATGAAGCCAAAGATACTTCTTCTGAAATTCGAAACGAGCCTTCGGCCTTATTTAATGACCCCGCCATCAAACAAGCTTGGGGATTAAAAAAATCTGATGCTGGTCGCGCCTGGTCTGTCACCAAAGGCAACAAAAAAGTCATCGTCGCCATCATTGATACAGGTATCGATGAAAAACATGAAGATTTAAAAGGTAATCTATGGACGAATCCTGGAGAAACAGGCTTAGATGCCAAAGGCCGAAACAAAGCCACAAATGGTATTGATGATGATGGAAATGGATTTATCGATGACGTTCACGGCTGGAACTTCGTTTCTTCCAATAACAAATTAGATGATAACCACGGCCATGGAACTCACATCGCCGGTATCGTTGGCGCCGAAGCGGGTAACAATAAAGGCATCAGAGGTATTTCGCCCGAAGTGAGCCTTATGGTTTTAAAATATTTTGATCCCAAGGTTCCGAATAACGATAATTTAAAAAATACTGTTTCTTCCATTGAGTATGCCGTTAAAATGGGGGCTCATATCATCAATTACTCTGGTGGTGGAACTGATTTTTCACAAGAAGAGCATGATGCGATCGAAAAAGCCGAAGCTCAAGGAATTTTATTTGTCGCGGCGGCTGGTAACGAGCGTTCCAATTCAGATAAATTTCATTATTACCCGGCTGATTACAAATTAAAAAATATCATTTCAGTTACGGCGATCGACCCCACAACAGAGGTACTTTCGTCTTCAAACTACGGAACAGAAACAGTTGATATCGCAGCTCCGGGACAAAATATATTATCTTGTTTGCCTCAAAATACTTACGGTTTAATGACCGGAACTTCGCAGGCTACAGCTTTTGTTACTGGAGCCGCAGTTCTGGTGATGGCTCATAAAAATCTGTATAATAATGCTGAAGAGATAAAAAAATACATTTTAGCCACGGGAGACAGCACCAGTTCATTAGTTGGCAAAACGCGCACGTCACGTCAATTGAATCTTTTTAAAGCTTTAACCATTTTAGAAGGAACGAAAACAGCTTTCTCGGGCGTCGATACGGGCTCTATACAAGATCGTCGTGTATTCTCTAATCGCGATAAAGGCAATGACCCTAATATGAAACAAGATGAAGGCACAAAAAGTTTAAACGATGTGGCGAGCTTCGGGCAAGAGTTCTTGAAGTCTGTTAAGGGAGCTCAGAATAAAAAGAAGAAGGCGGAAAAAGTCGGAACAGAAATTCAGCCTGATTCGGGCCAAAACTAACTAGAACGTTTTTGTTTGATTCTTAGAGATCGCCCACAGAGCCGTCGAAAGAACGACGATGGCTATCAGAAGACCGTTAAGTGATGGAAATAACGGTCTCATCACATTCAGTATAAAGAAAAATAGACCTAAAAAACTGATCGCTAATGATATATTTCGAAACGAATATTCAAATCCAAAGAAGTTTTTTCTCAAAGAGAAAAGACCACTTGTTTGATTGTCTTTATTTTTTTCAGCGTTTGTGAAGCTGTTCGCCACAGTTTCAAGACGAAGCTCGATTTGTTTAATATACTTTTCTATCAAGTCATCGGATCCAGTGATTTTTTGAAGATCGATATATTTTTGAGCCGCAAAATTCAAAGCAGACATGCTTTGAGCTAAATTAAGGAACTGTTGATGAACTTGATCATTTTCTAAATCAGTAACAACCGTTGACCAAACTTTATTCAGCTCAAACAAACGTGGATTTTCCAATTTAACGATATCTTTATATCGAGTTTCAATAACTCCACAACTGGGACATTCATCGCTTTGTTTATTTTTTAAAAAATGACATTTGGTACAATGAACAAACTCGTGCTGAGTTCGTTTGAAAGTTTGAAAGAGACCGCTGGATGTTCTTTCGTTCGATAAATAAAAGTCCTCGTTGCAATCTGTGCATTGAAATTCTGTATTTTTTGATGAGAAGTTGCTTTGAGTTTCAATTGCAGCCGTTTCTGTACAAAATAATTTTTGACAGCATGGACAGCGAAATAGAATTTCTGATGTTAATTCATTTATCATATGTTACCACTTATAGCATGACGAATATTTTACCCCATTTCAAGCGAAAATATCACTTTTTTTCATTATCCCTACTGACCGAAATTTTCGTTGTTACTTCTTACATTCCCTTCCCGGCTTGGGCGGTTCTTTTTTGCTATATCCCCCTGTGGT
>CALMPX010000089.1 GCA_937871355.1 uncultured Bdellovibrio sp. | reverse complement strand
CTAATTGGATTCACATGATCACGTCAAAACAAACTGATTTAAAATTCTCGACTCGTGATTGTTTGATGAATTCTCTGCGCATGCGACCTGATCGCATTATTATTGGCGAATGTCGCGGACCCGAAGCCTACGATTTTCTACAAGTCATTAATACCGGGCATGAAGGATCGATGACATCAATCCATGCGAATAGCGCGGTTGATTGCTTATCGCGACTCGAAAATCTTGTCACTTTAGGACATGCCGAAGTACCGCTTAAATATTTGCGCACCCAAATGGCGGAAGGCATTGATCTCATCGTTCAACTTCGTCGAAATTCAAATGGAATAAGACAAGTTGTCGACATTATCGAGCTCACTGGCATGGAAATAGACACAATTACTCGTGGAACGATTTTCACATTAAACCGGACCACTAACACTTTAGAAACAACGGGCTATGTTCCTGATTGCATTAAACGACTTCAAGGAACAAATTCAATTCTCAATTCGAATTTCTTCGACACACCACCAAAAGTCGTAAAAGCTTCATAATCTCAAAGCTAAACCGTTGCCAAGTTTCGCCTCAAGATTTACAATCTTGGGATGATAAAACCATCTCAAAATAAGTACGCGACGCTTGAATCAAAATGGCAAACCAATTGGGAAAAAGCACAAACCTACAAAGCAGAAAATAATTCAACTCGACCGAAATATTATGCGCTGGATATGTTTCCCTACCCTTCGGGATCAGGTTTACACATGGGACATATCGCTTCGTACACTCCGGGTGATATTGTTTCTCGTTACAAACGCGCTCGTGGATTTAATGTTTTACATCCCATGGGCTACGATGCTTTTGGATTGCCGGCTGAACAATTTGCCATTCAAACTGGAGTTCATCCTGCAGAAACAACAGCAAAATCCATCGAAGGCTTTCGCGCCACTTTAAAAAAATATGGATTTAGTTTTGATTGGACTCGTGAAATTTCAACGTGCGAGCCTGACTATTATAAGTGGACTCAAGCTATTTTCTTAAAATTATTTGAACGTGGATTAGCTTACCAAAAAGAAGTTCCCGTAAACTGGTGCCCCGCTTTAAAAACCGTTTTAGCCAATGACGAAGTCATCGACGGAAAATCGGAACGTGGTGGTCATCCGGTGATTCGTGTTCCGATGAAACAATGGATGCTGAAAATTACCGATTATGCCGAACGTTTATTAAATGATCTGGACGGATTAGATTGGCCTGAGCGCACTAAAGAAGCTCAACGTAACTGGATTGGAAAATCTGAAGGCGCTCTCATTCATTTTAAAGTCAAAGGCGTCACTGATGCTTTGGAAATTTTCACCACACGCCCGGATACTATTTTCGGAGCCACATTTATGGTGATTGCTCCGGAACATCCTTTAGTTAAAAAAATTGTCACTCAAGGGCAAGCGGTTAAGATCGCTGATTACATTGAAGCCACTTCTAAGAAGTCAGAAGTGGATCGCAAAGCCACAACGGAAAAAACCGGCGTCTTCACTGGAGGATTTGCCATTAATCCGCTAAATCAAAAAGAAATTCCGATTTGGATTGCTGATTACGTCATGATGGATTACGGAACGGGTGCCATCATGGCTGTTCCAGGACACGATGAACGCGATTTCGAATTCGCTCAAGCTTTTGATCTGCCTATTCTACGAGTTTTAGAATCAGAAACAGAGCTTCCTTTTACTGGAGAAGGTCGAATTTGCAACTCTGATTTCCTGAATGGTCTCATGAAAACTGAAGCCATCAAAAAAATGAATTCTTATCACGAAGAAAAAAATCTAGGCAAGAAACAAATTAATTATAAATTACGTGACTGGCTTT
>CALMPX010000088.1 GCA_937871355.1 uncultured Bdellovibrio sp. | reverse complement strand
TGTTCGCCAGTGCCATATGTTCTTATCGACATAATTTCCAATGAGGAAAAACAAAACTCAAATCTTATTAAAGAACTTAAAGGTAAAAAATAGTATGAAAAAATTCTTTATTTTATATCTCATTCTCATGTCAAGTGTCGCTTGGTCACAAACAATGACATTTCAAAGCCTATGGGCTGAAATACGAAAAAACTCAACCGCACTTGAATCTTCGCATTATCAAACGGAATCAGCCAAAGCCAGCCAAAGCAAAGCGGCTCGTCATTGGTTGCCTCGGCTTTATGTAGATGCAAAAAGCTTTCAAACTAATGATCCTGGATCCTCGTTTTTTGGACTACTTCAACAAAGATCTGTACTGGCGTCAGATTTTAATCCCGATTCGATTAACCACCCTGAAACCAAAACATACACGCGCGCCGCTCTTGGCATTGACTTACCGCTTTTTGAAGGCGGCTTTAAGTCCGCCTTATCTAACGTTATGGATTCCGCACTCCATGCTCAAAAGTATTCGGAACAGCAAAATGAAGTTGAACTTTACTCGCAAGTAGCCAATTTATTTGCGACCATTGCCATCACTGAGAAACAACAAAATAAATTTTTAAACTTAAAATCGACAATAGAAAAACTTTTAAAAAACTACCAACTCGGTCAACGTTCAAATGCCGTTGGCTATTCAGGTTTACTGGGGATGAAATCCTTACTGAATCGAATCACCGGACTCATGAGCCAAAATCAAGCTCAAATTAATTCTTACTACAAAACAATTGAACAGCTTGGTTTATCACAAAAAAATTGGAAACCGAATTTTAGTGATGGACTTAGTTTTTCTGAAAAATACTTAACCGCCAGTCCTTCTGGATTATCCTACAAAACACTCGCGCTTAAAGAAAACGTCCTCGCCAGCGAAAATACGGTGAACATGCAACAGGCCCGTTTTTTACCCAAAGTCGGCGCCTTCGCTGAAAGTAGTCTCTTTAATTCCGATCGCGATACGGCCAATGCTTATATGGCTGGTCTATATCTTCAGTGGAATTTATTCGATCCTGCTGATTTTGGATCAAAAAATGAATTTCGGCTTAAATCAATAGCCACTCAAAAATACAGTGAATCCATGGAGAAACAAGAGATTGCAGAGAAAAATGGACTCACTGAATCTTTAAACTCGTACAAAGAAAATCTTAAATTAATCAATGATAGTGATAAAATCTTAGAAGAACAAACCAAGATGTCGGAATCACTTTTTAGAAATGGGTCAATCAATGCACTACAATTTGTCGAAATCCTTAATCGGCGCGCCGATTTAATCACACAACAAAATGAAATCGAAGTTGGATTGGTACAAACTGCTTCTAAATTCATAACTCTTCAAGCTTTCAATATTGAAACGGCTTTGAATAACAAAAAGGATTAATCATGAAACCTTTAAAACTAGGTTTTGCAGGGAAACTTGGACAAACCTTCATCCATTCAAAATTAACACCTGTTATTGCGATCGCCAGTATTTTGCTGGGACTCATGGCCGTGTATTTAACTCCGAAAGAAGAAGAACCTCAAATCACAGTTCCCATGATTGATATCCGAGTTGGAGCTCCAGGATTCACAGCTCATGAAGTTGAACGAAAAGTTACTGAACCTATCGAGCGCGCTGTTTGGGGTTTGGACGGCGTTGAATATGTGTATTCCAGCAGTCAAGCTCATGGAAGTCTTATCACCGTACGTTTTAAAGTCGGCGAACCTATGGAGCCCAGTTTAGTGAAAATTCATCATAAACTGATGACGATTAAAAATGAACTTCCAGAAAACATAACTAATCCCGAGGTTAAATCATTTTCAATTGATGATGTTCCTTTTTTGGTCTTAACTTTTACCTCAGAAAAATTGTCTGAATTCAATTTGCGATCGAGCGTTGCTCCTTTAGCCCGAGAACTTTCAAGCACTCCTGACTTAGCCAAAGTTCAACTCCTCGGTGGTCAAAAACGTGCGGTCCGTGTCATTGCTGATTCAAAAAAAATGAACTCAAATGGAATTTCCCTTTTGGCTTTAATGCAATCCTTAAAAGCTAACGATGCATTAGCACCTTCTGGTAAAAATTGGAGCGAGAATGAAATTTTTGATGTTGAAGTCGGAGGTCGGCTGCATTCAGCACAAGAAGTTTCTCAGTTAGCCATCGGACAACGAGCCGGCCGCGTGGTTAAAATAAAAGACGTGGCCGAAGTCGTGGACGGCCCCGAAGAATTAGTTCGGAGCTCTGTTTTGATTAAAAAAAATGAGTCACCTGAGAAAGCCGTATCCATTGTCTTTGCCAAGCGAAAAGGCACCAATGTTGTCAGCCTTTCAAAAGAAATTTTAGAACGAACAAATACTTTTTTAAAGCAAGAAAAAAACAAAGCTGAACTCAGCGACATCAAAATGTCGATCGTTCGTGATTATGGATCAACCGCCGAAGATAAATCGAACGAATTGATTGAACATTTACTTTTAGCAACGCTTTCTGTTTCGGTATTGATTGCGATATTTATGGGTATCAGAGCTTCACTGGTTGTGGCAACGGCCATCCCCGTTACCCTAGCCCTTACTTTAGCTATTTACTATTTCATGGGTTATACTCTAAACCGAGTTACTCTGTTTGCTTTGATTTTTTCTATTGGTATCTTAGTTGATGATGCCATCGTCGTTGTTGAAAATATTGAAAGACACCTCAAAGAAAATTTAAAAGATGGACTGATAAAGGCCACCATTAAAGCTGTAAACGAAGTTGGAAATCCTACCATTCTGGCCACCTTCACCGTGATCGCGGCCATTTTACCGATGGCCTTTGTTCGTGGTCTGATGGGTCCTTACATGAAGCCCATTCCTGTCGGAGCCAGCTTTGCTATGCTTCTATCTTTATTCGTGGCATTTATTGTGACTCCTTGGGCGGCCGTTAAATTATTAAAAGCTCATACTCATAATGAAGCTAATCATAAAGTCAGCCGACTCGATCAAGCCTATCAAAAAATAATGGAATCCTTATTAGGACATAAAAAAAATGCTCTTTATTTCGGTGCCTTCACTGTGTTTTTACTTTTAGCCGCATCTAGTTTAGTTTATTTCAAAGCCGTTAAAGTCAAAATGCTTCCGTTTGATAACAAACAAGAATTCCAAATTTTAATGGATTACCCCTCATCAACCTCACTGAAAGTCAGTCAAAAGTGGTCCCAAGAATTAGCTACCGAACTTCTGAAAAATAAAGAAGTCGAAGCCATTCAAATTTTTGCCGGTGAAGCCGCTCCATTTTCATTTTCAGGTATGGTTAAGCATACGTTTTTACGTGGTACCGATTTCCAAAATGATTTACAAATATTATTAACAGAAAAAGATTCACGAAAAGTATCCAGCCACCAAATTATTGAAAGCTTAAGACCTGTTATCAAAAAATTCGCCGAAGATAAAAAAGCCATCGCTAAAGTTTTAGAAATTCCACCTGGTCCACCGGTTTTAGCCACGATGCTCGCTGAAGTTTATGGGCCTGATGAGGAAACTCGAAAAAAAGTGACGCAAGAAATCGAGGCTATCTTTAAAAGCGAACCAAGCGTTGTTGATTTAGATACTACTCTTCGCTACGGTCGACTTCGAAAATTTTATCAATACGATCAAGCTCAAGGCGGCGTCTTAGGAGCCAAAGCACAAGAATTGATGATGCTTGGTCGACTTGTTTTTTCAGAGACACCACTAACGACTTTGTCAAACAGCAACTCACCAGAGGACATTAGTATAGATTTATCTCTGGATCAAAAATCAAGATCCAGCGATACTCCATTTGCAGGATTAACTGTTCCTTCATTTGAAAGTGGCTCTGTCAATGCAGATCAAGTTCTTAAAAAATTTACAGTCGCTGAAAGCGAAGTATTGTATCGCAAAAATTTAAAACCAGTATCCTACGTTATGAGTGAACTTTCCGGAAGCGAAGAATCACCCGTTTATGGTATTTTAAAATTAGAACCGAAAATCAAATACCCACTTCAAACAGCTGATGTACCATGGAACACAAATTCACCGACGATAAAATGGGATGGAGAATGGTTTATCACTTACGAAGTCTTCCGCGATTTAGGCGGAGCTTTTGCTGTAGTGATGGTGCTGATTTACATCCTCGTACTTGGTTGGTTTAAAAGTTTCTCAGTTCCGCTGATCATTATGGCTCCGATCCCTATCAGCTTGATCGGAATTTTACCAGGCCATGCCATCATGGGATCTTACTTTACCGCGACATCTATGATTGGATTCATCGCTGGCGCGGGAATCATCGTCAGAAATTCAATTATTCTGGTGGACTTTATCGAACATCAGTTAGCAAGCGGTTTGAATTTAAAAGAAGCCGTTATTAGTGCCGGCGTTTTACGATTTCGTCCGATGCTGTTAACGGCTGCTGCTGTCGTCGTAGGAAGTTCGGTGATGCTCAAAGATCCGATCTTTCAAGGTCTTGCGGTGAGTCTTATTTTTGGCGAAGTCGCCGCGACAATTATCAGTCGATTTGCTGTGCCCGTTTTATATTATTGGTTTGTCGGACGCCGTCGCGTTCACGCCATCAAAGAAGAAATAAAAAATGAAGAAATCAACGAAGGAGTATTATCATGACTGTAGAAAATAAAATCAGAGCTTTTGCCGGAACCGTTGTTTTATCCAGCTTAGCACTAGCCCATTATCATTCGCCAAATTGGCTTTGGCTAACTGCTTTTGTTGGCGCTAATCTTTTACAATCAAGCTTTACCAAGTTTTGTCCATTGGAAATTACACTCTTTCCCTACACGACGCTCTTCCGATCTGAAGAGCGTCGTGTAG
>CALMPX010000087.1 GCA_937871355.1 uncultured Bdellovibrio sp. | reverse complement strand
ATTTTAATGATGAATTAGGTATCACGAATGAGGAATTAAAAAAACAACTTCAAGATATCATTCAAAAAATTTCATTTTAATGAATTACATAGATATTCTGCGCGATAAATTTAAAATAGAAAAATTCCGAGGAGTTCAAAAAGAAGTCCTCGAGGCTTTATTGCAAGGACGATCTGTTTTTTCATTGATGCCAACGGGCACGGGTAAAAGTCTTTGTTACCAAATGATGGCTTTTTTAAAACCGGCCGATCACATGGTTCTGGTTGTATCGCCTTTGATTGCCTTGATGCACGATCAAGTGATCAAAGCCAAAAATTTAGGACTAAAAGCTGCCTGTATTAATTCGACGTTATCCGTTTCAGAACGTGAAGCCGTTCAAAATAAAATCGCAACACGACAAATAGATATCTTATTTGTAACGCCTGAGCGTTTCAAGAAAACAGAATTTCTAGAGGCTTTATCAAAAGGACATATATCTTTATTCGTGGTTGATGAAGCACATTGCGCCTCGTTATGGGGACATGATTTCCGTCCGGAATACTCTAAATTAAATCAATTTATTAATCTTTGTAAAAATCCGCCGGTGTTAGCTTTAACGGCGACGGCAACACCAACGGTGCAAAAAGAAGTCTGTCAAATCTTGGGGTTGAATTATCCAGAGGCCATGATACTTGGTGGTATAGAGCGTCCGAACCTGGCTATAACGGTTAACGATATTTACGGTGAAACGGAGAAATTTGAATTAATGTTTAAGACATTACAAACTTTTAATAATGAATCAGGAATTATTTATTTTTCGTTGATTCAAACTTTAGAAAAATTTTCAAACTTTCTTTTTTCTAAAAAAATACATCATACAAAGTATCACGGAGATCTTCCCGGAAATGTTCGTCGTCGACATCAAAATGATTTTATATCAGGAAAAGATCAACTTATCTTAGCCACGCCGGCATTCGGTTTAGGCGTCGACAAGGCGAATATTCGCTTTATATTTCATACCGAAATTCCATCAACTCTAGAGGCCTATTTTCAAGAAATAGGCCGGGGCGGGCGGGATGGTCTTTTGGCGCAAGCCATTTTATTTTATGATCAAGAAGATGTTTCAATACAAATGCAGTTTTTAGAATGGGCCTACCCGGACGAGGCTTTTATTCGTAAAGTTTATGATTTGATTCAAACTTATCCAGCTAAAGTGGCGATGGAAGGGTATGATTTCTTGCGGGAACAAATGGTTTTTAAAAATAAGCGAGACTACCGTGTGAATTCGGCCGTGTCTATTTTAGCACGTTGGGGAAATTTAGAAGAAGATGAAACTCCTTTTGGATTTAAAATAGCAGAACCTCTTTCTGATGATTTGTTTACTCAGGAAAATCAGAGTTTACTTAAAAAAGAACACCAGAAGAAATTGCTCGAAATTTTAAGGTGGGCTCAAAATAGAGATGATTGTCGTTTGAATCAAATTTACAAATACTTTGGACATCAGCATAATGAAGATTGTGGCATTTGTGATGTATGCACCAATGCGAATTAATTTTCCAAATCCTGCAACGACGGAAACGATTGAAGATGTCATCGCTGTTGGCGGCGAGTTGAGCGTGGAAAATCTTATTTACGCCTATTCCTTGGGAATTTTTCCTTGGCCGCATAAAGGTTATCCTCTTCTATGGTTTTGTCCGGAAAAACGAGGAATCATCGAGTTCAAAGATTTGCATATAAGTCGATCATTGCAAAAGTGGATTCGAAAAAATGAAGCCAAAATTAAAGTTAAACTCAATCATGATTTTGCCGCGGTGATTAAGAACTGTCGACAACAAAAACGTGCGGGACAAAAGGGAAGCTGGATCAATGCCGAGATAGAAAAGTCTTACACTGAATTGAATAGCTTGGGTGTCGCATTGTCTTTAGAATGTTATGTCGATGATGAATTAGTAGCGGGAATTTACGGCGTTTTATCTAAAAAGTATTTTAGTTGTGAAAGTATGTTTTATAAAATTGATAATGGATCAAAATTTGCTTTTATAAAGCTGGTCGAACATCTTAAAAACTTAGGTCACGAATGGATGGATTTACAGATGATCACAGAAGTCAGTGGCTCTTTTGGTGGAAAATATATTTCTAAATTGGCTTTTTTGCAAAAAATTAAATAATTAGTTTAAAAAGAAAGTTCTTAAAACAACAGCCCAGATAAAAGCCGCTGTTAATAAAGCGGCGACATTAAAAAATTGACGTGCTTTTCTTGTTTCAGGTTTTTCTTCAGCAAGAGGTTGATTCAAGCTATTTTTTATCGTTAAACCTTGAACCAGATTAATACGTTGAATACGTTCTAATTTATAAAAGTGAATAGCTATTTCACAATCATAAGAATTAATGTGTTCAATGCGAGTGACAATCGCGTGACAAGCCATCTCTTCTGATCCAGGAACTTGAAATTGTAATTTAATCACTTCGCCCAGCTGCGGCTTGATATCAATCGGCGCTGAAAACGTAAGTCCAGTCAGGGAAATATTT
>CALMPX010000086.1 GCA_937871355.1 uncultured Bdellovibrio sp. | reverse complement strand
GTTTTCAGCGAACTTGCAGGAAAATCATCAACAGCTGAAGCCATCTTAAGATCTGATATTGGTTTGGGGATGAATTTGTCTGTGGATCATTACTTAGAGAACTCTCAAAATGTATTCGGATCATTTTCATATTACAGTTCTAAATTAAACCCAACGACCAACAATACAACAATTCAAGATCCGCAAGTGTCTTTATTGACTTTGTTTGCTGGTTACAAATACACATTAAATGAAAAGTGGGCTCTCGCAGGCGTAGCACGTTTACAAGAAGACACGTTTTTCTATCAGGTGAACACGACAACCGTGGCGTTAACTAAATCGATGAATAAAATGCTCGGTTTTGTTCCTGAATACTCGTTCTACAATCAAGGTAAAATACTTATCGGCTCCAGTCTTGGAGCTTATATTCTGCTGCCTACCGATGTTAACAGTTCTACAACCACTTCTATCGGCACATTATTTGAGGTCGAGGCGAAAGCCACCTATAAAATCGATTTTGGGCGCCTGACGAGTGGAATTGCTTTCTCATCTCGTAACCAGGAAAATGATACTTATAGCTACAATAGTTCCGCTGTGACTTACCGTATTGGTCTAGCCTATTTATTTTAGTTTACAGATTCATTCGAATTAATTACCGGCGTAAAAAAACGAGATTCTAAATCATGTAATCCAAATTGATTTAGAATCTCTTTCATTTTATGAGCAAAACGCGGACGAGGTTTTTCAATTTTTTTAGCAATAATCAATTCATTTTTCATTGAGTGCTCAAAACCCACTAATTCCGTCACTGTGACTTGATATCCAAAAGCCTCGAGCTGTAAGCAACGTAGAACATTCGTCAAGTGACTGCCAAATTCACGCGTATGAATGGCATGTCTGTATATCTCAGTTAGCGCCTGTTGAGCTAAAAACTTTTTACTTTGCTTAAGGTGACTGGCTACTTCGGCCTGGCAACAAGGGACCAGCACAATGTATTGAGACTCCCTTTTTAAAGCAAACTTAATGGCATCATCAGTTGCCGTGTCACAAGCATGTAAAGCTGTCACGATATCAATATTCGACGGTACTTGATCAGAGGTCATCGAGGCTTCGACGGATAAATTCAAAAAGTTCATATTTTTAAATTTTAATCTTTGCGCTAAATCTTGGGACTTTGTCACCAATTCAGAACGAGTTTCGATACCATAAAGATGACACTGATCTTGGTATGACTTATTTTTAACAAATAAATCATAAAGAATAAATCCTAGGTAAGACTTACCTGCTCCGTGGTCGATAAGATTCATTCTTTTTTTATTATCTAATGTATCTTTCATCAGAGGCTCAATAAAATGAAACAAGTGGTTTACTTGCTTCAACTTGCGCCGACTATCTTGATTAAGTTTTCCATCAACGGTGAGAATATGCAGTTCTTTAAGAAGTTCGACCGATTGGCCTGATTTAAGAATATCTTCCATATAATTATTTACCCCAAGATTTTAATAAATCAGTTTCTTCTGAAGCTGATGAAACTTTTTTGAATTTTACACCCGGACGACCTTTGACTTGGGCTTCGCATTCTGACCACGTGGCATACTTTGTCACGACTCCGTTGATAAGGCTGAGATACCACGAAGATTTTTTTTCTCCGGTGGGTTTCTGTCGATTCGCGTGATCAGTCATTTCTTCCGTTCTTGGCGGCACGGTAACATCGAAGAGGTATTCAGCGGCGTTACCATCATAAAGATAGACTGAAGTTTGTTTTGAATAGGCTACGGCAATTTCGTCACACCGTTCGTTGCCTGGGTCATTATTATGCCCGCGAACATAAGCCCATTTTATTTGAGTTGGTATTTGCTGAACTAAAGATAGAAGCTCTTCCCATAAATCCTGATTAACTACAGCGGTTCCGGTTGAGTTTTTCCAACCATTGCGTTTCCAACCGAAAACCCATTGTGTGATTCCCCGAATGACGTAAACACTGTCGGTATAAACTTGAACTTCGAACGATTTGTTTTTTTGCAGTAGAATAAATTTTAAACCAGAGATAACGGCTTGAAGCTCCATGCGGTTGTTGGTCGTTTGCTGATAAGCTGCGCCTAATTCAGTGACGTATTTAAGATCAGCAATAACGATTGAGCCAAAACCACCAGGGCCGGGATTCCCAGAACAAGCGCCATCTGTGTATAAAATGAATTTCATGAGTGTAAGGTACCTCAAATAAAAAAGGCTGTAAACTTTCATTTACAGCCTTTTTAAACGATCTATTCAATTCTCAATTACTGTATAGTCGGTAAAACACGGATCATATCAGTATAGTACGATGCTGACTTGATCACATTATTCAAGTACGCATCGATTGTTTCAGCTTTTAAATTCCAAACTGCTTTTTCAGCCGCAGTAACATCAGCAGCTGGCTTTTCGTTAGCAAGTTTTGCTTGTAAGATTTGGTCAAGTTTTTTTACGTCAACTGAACCGTCCTCTGCTTTGATTTGCTCTAACACTTTTGCGTTGTTCAAGTTTTCTATCATGCTTAATGCAATTGTATTATCAGGAGAAGCAACAAACAAGTCTTCGCCTAATTGCAATCTCAAAGAACCTTTTACATTTGGAACAGTAATCGGCATTTTGAATTGGTGAATTGAAATATTACTTTTCAGAACTAGATCGCCAGCGTTAGCACCTGTTAAGTCATTAGCTTCTGCAGCTAATACGGAAGAAACAACTTTTTGCAACTTCGTCGGCGCATTCGAGTCAATTCCAAGAATACGGGCAACCGGTGCAAACATATGTTTATCAATCACTTGTGATTTCGATAACTCATATGGAATTTGAAGAGATGCTTTTGACCCATTAATAATTGTGAACTGAACATTATCAACCACGTTATCTTGCATAATCGCTTCGATCAGACCTAATGCTGAATCACCAACACCCGGTTGATTAAGGAAGCTGTCATTATTTTTATCAAACGTCGGTTGAGATCTGTCGTACTTGTAAAGCGGAGTTTGACGTTTTAATAACGCATTTGTCGCTTGTACTTTGTCAATCCAGAATCCACGTATATCAATTTGATCAGCATAGCTATTTGTACTTTGAGGGTCTTTCATTGAGTTAAACATTTTACCAGCTTGTGCAACAACCATGTAAATAGGATTCAACTGAACTTGAGCACATGACATCGCATCAGAAGATAACTCTTTCATCGGAACGACAGCAATAATCTCGCTCGGTTTAGCTTTTAACGAGACCGCACATAAAACGTCCGGAGTCGCGATCACTTTAGCTAAATGCTGACCAGCTAATGTGGCTGCATCATTTAAATCTTTCAAGAAAGGGATTTGTTCCCACTCTGGCGCTCCGTCTGGTAATGAGTAACGGTATTTAATACGCTCTTTCACTTCTAACATGATACGTAAATCCATGAAGATACCACCGATACGACGAGCGTAAGCAAAGTCATCCCATAAGCTCATGCTGGCACGGCCATTACGGAAATTTCTTTTTTCATAGGCATTTTCGTAATCGTTGATGATGTTTTGAGTGATTTCAGTGTACGAAGTTCCTAAGTCGAAACGTTTACAGCCGGCATTGATACCTGTGTGTTCATCGGTACAGTATCCATACGGTTTCAATTCGATTCCATCAGCTAACTTCATATCGTTAAGAGTCGAAGCGACTTTAACAGTGGTCACTGCTCCTGTTTTATCTGTTAAATCAACTTCACGGTTGTAACCAAAACGTAAAGCGGCAAGGTCATATTTACCTAAAACCGGTAAAGCTTTTAAATCATCGCCGTATTCCATAACCGAAGAGAATGGAATAACGTGATCGATTTTGCGCGCTTCTAATTCTGCTGCAGAGAAAAAGTTTTCTTTATCTTCAGAACCTTGGAAGTTATGACGTAAGCCTAAGTTATGTCCCATTTCATGAATTAAAGTTGGAATCCAAACTTCTGGTAAAATAATGTCGATCGCCGCTTGTTTTTCAGAATCTGATAATTCCGTCCACGGCTTAGCATCATCATCAAACTTATCCATTAATTTTTGACTGATCGTTGTTGATAAACCATCAGCAGCATTACTATGGAAGGCACAGTTCTTAACTTCGTTTAAGTATTTGAACTTTGTTTTTAAGTCTTTAGCGCTATACAAATCATTCTGAGTTTTCGTGTAATTTTTCAAATCGCTTTTAATTTTAGCGACTTTTGCAGAGCTATTATTATTTACGAGATTATCCGCACCTACTGATGAACCTTTTTCTCCAGCTGCGGCTTTATCAGCAGCTAATTTAGCTGAAGCTGCGGCTTTCAATTGGTTCGAATGTTCAATTGATAAATTAACACCAAAAGTTTTTCCAGTTTTAAGCTTAGCTTGAACCGCAGCCATTAAGCCTTGAGCCAAAGTTAATTGCGGCGCAGCCGATTTATCCGAAGCCGGTTGAGCCATAGCTGCTAAACGGGCCTCTTGTTTCGCTTTAATAATATCGTCGTAGGTATGTTTTGCGTAAGCTTTAATCGTACCGTAGAACATGATGGTCCGAGCCGAAATAATTTCACCCGTTACTGGATCTTCAGTTTGAGGTCCATAACCAATCACTGATGATGCCACCTGATCTTCAACTAACACGATCATACTGTTACGAATATCACCTGGATTTTTACCTGAAGGCTGTTTTAAATTAATACGGAATTTAACACCCGCTTCTTTTAAACCCTCATTTAAATTGTTAACTGTTTTTACCGTCAATTCATTAACCATTTTATTTTCTGGTTTAGCGAATTCATCACTAAGATAATATGTGATTTCATCACGATTTGGATTCCAGCGATTCATAATTTGAATACGTGTTTTATCCGATGTATTCCCATCAACATCTAATTTTGTTTTAGCTGTACTAAAAAATCCAAATGTTTGTTCATCTTTAGAACCGATAGGGTATGAAATCGTTTTATAATCTTTCGACAATACAGACGATACTTTAACTAAAGAGAATTGGTAGTCCGCACTGATCGATGAAGCTGTTGTGGCTTCACCTAAAGATTCAACGTCTCCAACGGCGTCTAAGCTCGCTTTAAATGTTCTTTTAATTTTAAAGTTGATCGCATCTTTTTCGATGCTCGATGAAACGAGAACTGGCAATAATTCAGTGTAACTATTATCACCAAATGATTGATTTTCTACAAGCGGTAAGAACTCAAGCATGCCTGGAATTGCAAACTCAAATACTGGTCGCATGCTTGGTTTTAATTTCCAAGAAACTTTGTCGTTATCTTCTTCTTTATTTGTACATTCTCCGTATTTATCTTTAGCACATTCAAATTGAGTATGTATAATCGGTATCTCCATAACAAGTTTATCATTATGCGGATTAGAAGCGTAACGTTGATCTCGTTCGATTTCGATAATTTGTAAAGTTTTTTCAGTGATTTTAAGTTTGACGCGTTTATTTTCGCCTGCAAAATAAGGGAACGCATCGACTGACGACATACTGCTGCTTTGTTGCGAAGACGAGAATAAATACTCGTCATCTTCACTGATCAGAGCCTTACTGTAGTTCCGTGCCTTGTTATCTGGATTTGTCGCTTCGAAAGGAATTTCCTTTGTACAGCTCGAAAGTGCCAGCAAAAGCACACCACATAAAATCAGATTTGTTCCTAGTTTTTTCTTCATCGTATATCCCCTTATCCTTTTATTTTTCTTCTTTAAATATAAATATTAATATGTATACGTAATGCCAAGTCGATAGACTGAGGTATTTTCGTTGTAGGCTTGGATATTTGAATCCACACCGTTATACTTCAAAGCACTGCCATCATTTGTTGTTCCAATATTTGCCGATAATTTATCAGTCAAATCATAATTTAAATCGGCATCATATATAAAACCGAATCTTTCAAAATCACGATAAGTGCGCCCTATACGGTAGTCTAATGAGGTTGTAATCGCTAATTTTTCAGTGAAAATCGGCGCTTTGAGTTCAATCAGCTGCGATAATCTATATTGGATGTTAGGCGAACCTTCTGCATTTTGTTTAAATTCATGAAAGAAACGAGTCAAACCCAATTTATAACTTAAATCGAAGTAGTCACTTGAATATTTAATTCCATTTCTCGCAGAAATACTTCCTTGAAGACGATCAGTTTTAACTGATTTTTCACTAACCGGAATAATTGTCCCTAAAGAATGTGTGGTTTTTAAATGCTCTGATAATTTAAAACCATTTATAGCTAAGCTTAAGGTTCCATCTGAAGCTGTCGTTTCATGCTGAGCATAGTTATCCTGATTAATCGTAATTTTTCCAGAGGCTTTGAATGTTTCATTAATTTTATATGCCGGAGCGATCAAAATACCTAGGGTATTTTTTTTTGGAGTGAACTCTTCTTTGGAAACTTTTTCGCCCATTTCAATACCTAATTCAATCGTCAGTGGCTTCTCTTCTTTTTTTATTGGATTAATCTGAGTTGTACTTGTACCTGAGACTGCCGACGTACCTAACGCTTCAGGCGCGGTGGGAAGCTGAATCGATGATGATGACTGTGCCATTAACACAGATGACGTTAACGTCAAACAAGTATATATAGATAGAACCGTTAGTTTTTTCATTCGCATCATTTTAAAACCCATTTCTTCTCATCTCACTTTAAAGACTGCCATTACCATGTATGCTAGATCTGTACCAAAAAAAGACGCCATTAATTCCCTAGCACTTAACGGTCTAAGCACTAACCCTTTGAATTTACTCGTCTCTTTAAGTCGACCCGCCGTGATCGAAATCATAACTTTTTTTTATATAACTCAAATCAGTGACTTTTTACTACCACTGACCAAAAGAAATACAGCGCGCTAGTTCGCTTCATCATCTGTTAACTGACACTTTAACGTTCGATCTAATTCAATAACAGACTCGCCGGTAGGCATACTATGATATTTGACGAGATGCCATCCCAAAGTCGTTTTCTCGATAAAAACGGCTGCTGTACCTGTTTTTAGATGATCTACTTTCGATACCAAAATTTTATCGTCATCCATATTTCCTTCAGATTCAGTTAAGATTAAGCTTATAGTATGACTTTCTTTAAGATAAGTGACCTGTGCGGCCACGACGCCGGCAATATCCGAATTACTCACTGAAATTTTGACAATCTGATCGATAGATCCATCCGCCTGACACACAATCACTGGTGCCGCTAAAATCGTTTGAGAAATAAATAGAGCCAACAGCAAAACAATCCAATTTTTCATAAACTCCTCATCATTATTTACAAGGAGTAAACGATCTTAATGGTTTAAAACAGATGTTATTATTATGACATGTAAAAAGTACTTGGAATTTTTAGGCGATGGTGTTGATTTTCGCGTAGTTAGAATGTTCGATCACAATTTTTTCTTCGAAGGGATAAAGTACAACTAAGTGAACATGATCATCTTCTTTAATAAAATTCATTCTTTTTAAACACTCTGCATATCGACTCAGTTGACTGATGGCTTTTTCTGAATAGCTGGAACTTCCGGTCTTGTAATCGAGAATATAGACCTGGTTGTCAATACGCCCCCAAAGATCGATCTGGCCTTGTATCGTTCCCAACTGCGTTTTCAAACCAAATCCCCACTCGGCGTAACCCTGATCCAAAATGCTTTGGAAAGGAATATCTTTTAAACTGAGGAGCCATGTTAACGCGGCTTTTTCATCAGTGGTCGCTTTATTCAAAACCTGGTCACGTGGAAGATATTTTGTTGATTCGAACAATCGATGAAGATCCGTTCCCTTCTGGGCTTTATTTAAATGATCAATCATTTTATCATTCGCATTTGATTCGATCTGAGTGAGAGTTTTTGCAGGATTTGAGATTAACTCTGTCACAGAGATTGTGCCACTCGAGGTTGATGAAACTGATACTAAATCGAGTTTAGGCTTAACGAGAATCTTAGGCGTTTTAACTACATCTATGGGGTTTGCCTCAACACCATATTCAAGACTTTCTTGCGTATATTTTTCATGATCATGAACACCTGGTGCGGGCCAATTCAATTTGTTATACCAACTGCCAGAAGCTGGTTTTTTTGCTGTTTCCAAAATAAATGAAATACTTTTCTCAGCTCGTGTAATGGCTACATAAAATAAACGCTCAAACTCGAGGTATTCTTTCTCATTTAATAATTTTTTCTGTTCTTTGCCCCAACTTGACCAAGACAATTTCATTTCACGATTTAGTACTGGAATACTATAAAGATGTGAATTCGCATCGAGAATAAACTGCATAATATTGGTTTGTTTAGGACGAACGCCAACCCCGGCCAGTAAGACATGTTTAAACTGTAAACCTTTAGATCCGTGAATGGTCATGATAGACACGCGATTGCCGCTGAATAATGCTATCGATTCGTTTAAGTTAGAGCTTAAATCTTCTTGTAAAGAAAACTGTGATGACAAAAAATCATTCAGGACAAATTGATCAGAACGAATATTTTCTTTTAAGGTTGAAATAAATTTATATATGTTCGCCTCGCGCTTTCCGGTAGGATCTAACAAATAACTATTAACTAAAAAACCTGAATCTAATAGAAATTTTTCTAAAGCAAATAAGACTCCTTTTTGCTGATAGATTTGAAGATATTGACTTAAAATTTTACTGTCGGCATGTTTACTTTGCTTTAACTGCGACCAAAAACTTTTGTTAGATTGGCGTAAATCAAAAATTTCTTCGTCCGTAATATTAAACCACGGACTACGCATCAGAACGTGTAAGTTCAAATTATCATAAGGATTGACTAAAAACCTTAAGAACGAAACCAAATCTATGATTTCTCGTTTTTGGTCAAAACCAGCTGCAATCAATGACTGGACTGGAATATTGTTTTTTAAAGCGAATTTAGCAAAATCAAAGATATCGCTATTTTTATTAAACAACACACATATATCACCAAAAGACACGCCTTTTTTATGAAGCGTGGCTATGTGATTAACGAGTCCTGTGTATTCGTCTTCGGTCTTGACGTAGTAAGCTTGAATATCGTTTTCGTTATCCGAAATTTCCTTAGGCGACATCGGGGAAAACTGTTTTGAGAAAGCTTGAGTAATATCGTTCAAATTATGCATCAATTTATGGTCTGAACGATAATTCGTTACT
>CALMPX010000085.1 GCA_937871355.1 uncultured Bdellovibrio sp. | reverse complement strand
TAAGTTTGATACGGTAACGAAAAATATTTTATGGACACCGCCTCGCGGAACTATTGACTCTGGAGAAACGGTTAAAAAACTTGAAATGTTTATAGATATTATCGCTACTCCGATTAATGCGACTGATAAAATAGTTCTAAAAAGTTCGCAAAAAATTATTTTTATCGTTGTTAATGAGATGGTTAAACCTGTTATTAAAGACGTAAAATTTTCGGCATCAACAATAAGCCCTTTAATGTTTGCAGAAGGTACAGTCCGTTATTTAACAGTTATTGCTGAAGATACGGAAAGTGCTGATGTGGCAGGTATGCAGCCGAAATTAAGCTTTAACGGACTTGTTGAGCCTTACGCAAAGGTAACGAATACACGTTATTTACCGGCTACGAATCAATGGGAATTCGAAGTTCGAATTGATTTAACTAACGCTGATATTACTAAAAATTTATCAAGTGCTCCATTTAATATTCAAGTTTTAAATAAGTACGGTATAGCTTCTACAGCCTTCCCCGTGGCATTTACGGTGCTTGCGAAACTAGGAGCTCCATTATCAACATTTGATAATGCGACGACTTTCAAAGTGGGTGCTTTAAGTTCAATCCCGTTCACTATTTATGATGCTCAGGCTGAATCTTTTTTAACACTCAAAAACTTTGGAAGTCTTCCGGCGGGAGCGACTATTAGTTGTGAGGCATCTAATCGTATATTCCAACAATGTCGCATGGAGTGGACGCCATCAATATTGAGTATTGGCAGCTACACGACAACATTAGAAATTGAAACGAGAGGATCTAGCCCTGCAGACACGCGCCCTCCGGTAAAAAATACGATCGCTATCGCGTACAAAGTAACTCTGTAAATAAGAAATAGTTGAGGTTTATATGTCTAAATTTATATTTAATAACTTAATCGTAGTAACAAGTGTAATGTGTTTAGTTGTCACAGCAAATGCTGCGGATACCGATGCAAAAACAGCAGCTTCAAAATCGAACGATCAAAAAATAGAACAAGAGTTCGATGCTCTTGGTGGCAACGGAGTTTTACTTGAGAAGGCTCAAGCTTTGAATCCAGAAGTTCGTACGACAGTTGTGCAAAATCGCATTGTGGATCGCACGAATCGTTTTGAATTAGCTGGAGAGTACGCAAATACTTTTGGTGGAGATACCTATGTTCGCACAGGAATCTTTGGTTTAAGCGGACAGTTCCATTTATCAAACCAATGGTCTTTAGGTGGTAAATTCGGCCAAGCCTTCAACAAATTAACTAACGAAGGCGAATCATTGATTAAGGCAGCAGAAGCACAAGCCGCACTTAATCCGATGAATCCAACAGCTCCTGTTCCTGAAATTGATTATCCCAAAGAAATCGCTATGGGCTTTGTTAACTTTTATCCTTTATATGGAAAAATTAGCTGGTTAGGAAAAGGGATTTCTCATTTCGACGTTTATGGTCAGTCATGGTATGGCAATAACACTTTTAAATCGGGTAGTAGCCCAGCTATGTCTGCGTGTGCAGGCGTAGGAGTTTGGGGTACTGAACATTTAACGACTCGTCTAGAGATGACCTACATGGATTACAAAGCAAAACATATCAATGGTGATGATATTAAAATGGGTGTGACTTCGGCATCAGTGCAAGTTGGATGGTTATTCTAATGAAATCAAAAATAAATATATTAACGACAGTTTTTACCGTTGTTGTATTATCATACGTTAGCGTTCAAGCCGCTGACTTAGAAAATTTGATTGAAGGATCTACAGCTGAATCTCAAGTCGTAGCTTCTCAACAAACTCGTTTGAGCTCTGCGATCGAGAGTTTGTTGAAAAAAACAACTCCTGATCAAAATGTTTTCTTAAGAAATATTGAAAAACAAGATTGGAAAAAGGCTTTGATTAGCTGGGGCCCCGCATTCAATAGTACTCCTTTTGAAAAAACTGAAAATGCAAAGGCTTTGCAAGGCTTAGTCATGTTCAAGACTGGTTTGGAAATATCTGGAGTCGAAAAATTATTTACAGCTCAAAATGTAAAAAATATTCATTCAGAAATTATTCAAACATGGAAAGATTCCTTAACAGATACGAACCCAGTTTGGGAAGTAGCTCAAATAGGTTGGAGTGATGGTTGGACAACCGTATTTGGACGAGTGACTGAAGTCAGAAATAAACTTCGTTCAGTTGATCTAAAAACGGATGTCGCTTTATTAAAAGATATGGCGTCTAAATTACCGATAAACACTAAAGAGCGAGCTTTAGTTGATTGGCAGTTGGCTTTGAGTTTTGCCATGAACGATAAAGCTGATGAGGCGGCAAAAATCATCGGTCAACTTTTGAAAAATAAAAAATCTCCTTACGGAGAAGATTTAATCAATTTAACGGCAGGACGTCTTTTATTTCAAAGTGGGTATTTTGAGGCTGCAGCTAAATATTATGAAAAAATTCAAAAAAAATCTGACTACTGGTTAGATGCTCAAGAAGAATTAGCTTGGACTTATTTAAGAAAAGGCGAAACTCAAAACTCAATTGCCATCAGCAAGTCTTTGATGAATTCAGCATTTGAAGCGTATCTAGGTCCGGAGCCTTACTTTGTTGAAAGTATCGGACAGTTAAAAGTTTGCGATTACCCGAAGGTCATGGAAGGTTTAACTCAATTTCCTAAGCGATTTAAAAATCGCACATTAGAATTGAACAAATTAGCCAAAGGTGAAAAACCTGAATTAGTTGATTCAGTTCTTAATAAATTAAGAACTGAAAAAATATCTTGGTCCGTCTTGGGTAAAGATATTCAGTTTTTACCAAGAACTATCATTAAAGATTTTAAATTAGTTCAATTGATTGAATCTCAAAAAATTTATGAAAAAGAGGCTAAAGTTTCAGAGCAACTTTACGCTGATGCTTTGGCCTTAACAGGTATTCAAGGTACATTCCAATCAATGAAAAATGGATTAACTGAAAAAACAAACAAAGTTAAATCAGCGCAAATTCAACGCGTAAAAGAATTAGCTAAAAATGAAGTTGTTGAAATCAAACGTATTTTAGACAAACTTCATATCGTTGAAGCTGAGCTTGTTTCTCAAGTCGAAGTTGCAGATAAAATAGTTAAGAATGGAACGGGAATTGATTCTGAATTGAAAAAGGGAACGACAGGATCAAAAAAATCTGATGCCATGGTGTTTGTAGCTGACTCAGAGGTTTGGTTCGATGAGATTTCTAATTACAAAGTTGATGTCAAAAAAGGATGTCAGGGAATTAAAAAGTAGTGGTTTTAATTTTGTTCAACATTTTTAGCGGCTAGTTTTTTAATGTTGATGTAGGTTGTTCAGAATTTTATAATTTATTTAAGCGAGGTCGTATTATGAAAAAAGCATTTATCTTAGTATTAAGTATCGTGGCACTTGTTTTCAATATATCCTGCTCGCCAGCATCTCCTAAGTTGATGGCTGAGCCTAAAATTGTTTATGATAAAATTGATATTAAAGGTGATTCAATTGATTATACTCCAGTTGTAGATATTTTATTTGTTGTTGACCGATCAGGCTCAATGGCTGGTATTCAAAGTAATTTATCGAGCAATATTGATCTGTTTTTGAATGGTTTGTCTTCGATGAAAGTTGATTATCATATCGGTGTTATTACTTCTGATGGCAAAGAATATAATGGTCAAAGTGATCCTGGTTGTATTTGGTGTAGTGTTTATCCGAATACTCATGGCGTTTTGCAAGGTACTGTAAAGTACGTTACCCCAACAACTCCAAATGGAATTAGCATTCTGAAACAGAATATTTTAGTCGGAACAGATGGTGACTCTACAGAGCAATTCTTCGGCCCTATCGTAAAGGCTTTAAGTCCTGAAATGACTGGCCCAGGTGGTGTTAACAGCGGTTTCATTCGTGATAACGCTTATTTTGCAGTGGTTTTTATTACAGATGCCGATGATCAAAGCCCTAGTGGTGATACATTCGATTCTACATTTAATTTTTTAGTTAATTTGAAAAAATCTAAAAGTAAAGTTTTAAGCTATGGAATTCTTATCCCAGCTAAATTAGGAAATGCCTTGCCTTTGGGCTGTACTCGTAGCGGTGAGCCGTTGCCTTGGGAGATTGAAAACCTATTACAATTAACAATTAATAACAAATCAAACGAAATGAACTTATGTGATCCTCAGTTCGGAGTTCAGTTGACTAAGTTTTCAAAAGATTTAGTGAAATACTTGGTTGGAACAATTCCACTCAATAAATTCCCATTGGTTTCAACTCTTCAGGTTTTTTACGGCGGTAAGGAAATTCCAGCGGATGTTAAAAACGGCTGGTACTACGATCCTAAGCAAAATGCTGTGATCATGGGTGATAACGTTGTTTTAGATGATGAAGGTGATGGCTCTGGTTTGAAAATTAAATTCGATGCGATCCCATTACAGTAAATTTAGGATCTAAAAATAATAACTTTTAAAAAAACCCTTATTGAAAAATAAGGGTTTTTTCTTGTCAATAATCAAGTGGTTCTATCATGGATTTCTTATTTCGACTTTAATAAAGCTTTGTTCTTGATAATCATGCTTAGAAACCAAATTTCTTTTTAAGATCGTCGATCGCTTTTTTTCCCTCTTCTTGGACTTTGTTTTTAGCTTTGTTTTCTAGATCTTTTTTAGCGATATTGATTTTATCCTCTGCGACCTTTTTCTGATCATCAAGTTGCGATTGAGCTTTGTTGATGTCCGTTAAATATCCACCAGTGAGCTTGGAAATCTGCCCGTTCAACTGTTCTTTTTGTTTGTTTACTTCTTGGTCAATCTTTTCTTTAACGAGCTTATTTACTTCGTCCAGTTTCTTTTGCAATAATCCGCTAAAGGCGGCCTCGAGTTTTGCTCCGAGCGAGGAATTGATATCCATGGCTAGGTCAGAGATTGGACCCCGTGCTGTGGCGTTTACGTCGAAACTGCCGATGGCTCCAAAAGTACTACCCAGGATGTCGCTGACTGTTTTATCTTTGGCTGCCAGTTCAAACTTAACATCTTTGAATTCATTTCTGAATTTGATGTCATAATTTTTAAATCCGATCGTTTTTCCGTCGATTGAAAGTGTATTCTGCGAAGTCGGTATTTTGATTGAAACGTCTTCGGATTGAGATAAAGCTAAATCTGCTAAAGGGTATGAAGCGATATCGAAATTAAAAGCGATCTCTGGCACGGCTTTTATATTATTAAAAGCGGCAAAAGCTTTAATACCGTGGATGTTCATCGATTTAAAGTCACCGGCTAATTTAAGCTCAGTTTGTTTGTTAATCTGTCTTTGGTTTGATGTCACGTTGGTGATCGTTCCCGCTAAGTCGCCGAAGTCGGCTTGTGCGTTCGATTTCGAAGAGATCGTAATATTTTTGATCCAGAAAAGGGGATAGCCTGTTGTGATCGGAAATTCGTAGCTGATACCATGGGCACGAGGATGAGGTTGAATGGTGTCATCAATATCCTCGTCTGTTCGGGCCGCGACTTTAACTTTTTTACCAGATAGTTTATCTTGAGTGCCATCAATTTTAGCCGTGACCATTTTAGAATATTTAGGTGGTAAGTACTTTTCAGCCATCGTTTTGAAACGATCCAACTTCTGGGTGTACGGAGTCAGGTAATTCATAAACAAAGCTTTAGCAAATTGGCCGGCATCAAGCTTGGGAATTTTGAATTTACTTTTGACTGTGTCGACATCCTCTTTGATTTGCTTTTCTAAATTTTTGTAGTCATTTTGAATATCAGTTACATCAGCTGTTAATTTCGTTTTAGTTTCGTTAACAACTTGAACTTTAGTTTCAACATCTTTTTTGATGCTGTTGAATTCATTCACAGAGGCGTTCAGCTCATCGATGGATTTGAAATCTTTGTATTTAATTTTTCCTGCACGATCTTTGATGGCATTAACTTCATTTTGGTTAGGTAAACTTTTAATGTTTTGATCCCAGTCTGTTCTTTTTTTATTCCATTTGGCATTCATGTCTTCAGCCATTTTTTTTGAAGCTATTTGTCCCTCGAAGCCTTTAAGTTGAGAATTAATATCTCCGTTCTTGAGGAAAACGGCGATATCTCCAATAAGATTGGCTTTGTTATCTTTTTCAAGTTTATTGAGTGCATTTTTTTGCAGCTGATCAGTGAAGCTGGGTTCATTCGGATCGATAGGTTCTGGTGGGGCTACTTTTCCTTGAGATTTTCTTTTTGAAGAGAACTGAATGCCTTCAGCGTTCATTGTATCGACCACGAATTTTAATCGAAGGAGAGCATCAATATTCACGTCAAATTTGAGGTGACTTAACTCAATTGAATTGAACTGTGGTTGTTCTTTGTTTGTTAATTCGATTTTATTAATTTCGACGCTGCCATTTGCGAACGAGCTTTTGAACTCAGCTATATTGAGTTCGGCACCTAAAGCTTTGTACCCAGCCCATTCGATCAATGATTTCATATGTCCATCAAAGAAGAAGTGGAAGTAAATAAAATTAATAAGAAGGAAGATAGTTAAAGGAATGATAGCGTTCCAGCGAATGATCCCTGGCTTTTTTTTAGTTTTAATTTTTGGAGTCGATGACGTGTTATTTTGTATGTCGTTCATATTTATAAACCTTTATTAATGTTGCCCGTAAAGATCGTCGTATTTGGCGTAGTAGTCATAAAACTTGGTGGCTTTAATCGCTTTCCAGGCCTTGGTTCGCTCAAACGACTGGACGATATGGGTGCGATATTTTGTGATCAAGAATTTGAATAAGAAAAATAAGAAGGGCGACAACACAAGAGCCACCAGGAAACTTCCCATTACGATTGAATTATTAAAACGAGTGTAAGGAATTACAGGCATATTGTAAAGTGATGTCCATAAAGGGCGCAAAGATGAATTTTCCAAAGCCCAGCGACCTAAGATATCTGCCAAGGGGTCGATGAGGAAGGCTACTAATTTAAAAAAGAATGCCGACAGAAAGGCGGCTCCGAATTGAATGCGGAAAATGAGTAAAACCGTGAAGATCAAAAAAGTTTGAATGGAGAAGAAGGGTGAGAAGCCTAAGAAAGCTCCGAGAGTTAAGCCCCAAGTGATTTGATAGATACCATTTTCTGAGTGTAGCATTTTGATGAGATTGATGATTTGCTTAATAAGTAACGTCATAGGCCCTCTTTAATGATGATGATGATGATGATGAAAGTCGTCTCAAGTTAAGTTATCTTAGAGGCACAATTATTTCAGACGCAACAAATTTTAATTGTTGTGTACTGGGTCTTTTTTATGCGTGGATTTAATAAAGTAGTAACCACCTGGTAGGCTTAAGACAATATAAAAAAGCTGAAGTAAGCTGATTCCGACAATGGCTGCTTCGGCCGTTGGGCTGCCAAAAGATTTAAAAATAAAGAAAAAAGCAGCTTGTCCCAAGCCAATACCACCTGGAGTGATGGGAATCGCCATGGCCATGAACGCAAAACAGGCCAACGGAAAAAATAAGATGTAAGGTGGTGGGGCCTCGACCAAAGAGTTCACGACTAGGTAAAGAAAGAAAATTGATAGGAACTGTGCGATAAGACTTATCAGAATAAAATATTTCAATTTTCCATTGGCGATGAGTTGATCAAGGTAGTCGAAAAAATAAAGCAAGCTTTCACGCATGTTAACGATAAATCCATTTTTCAAATTTTGAGTCAATTTATAGAATAAAGCACGAATCGTTTTTCTTAATAGGATACAAAGTCCAGCAATAACGAATAAGCAGGCAGAAGTTACAAGGTATTTAATGTTTCCTTCGCTGAGCTGGGACATTTCAACTGATAAAAAGACAAACGAAAAAAGAATCAAGCTGTAAAGGCCCACGACACGGTCTAAAAGCGTTAAGGCTAAAGTATTTTTCTTCGGCTGTTGAATCGCAGCGGAAAGTTCGATCGCTTTAACGACGTCGCCCCCCACGCCTCCGGGAACAAAGGTATTAAAAAATTGTCCCGTGAGATGAAGTTTTAACGCTAAAGAAAAGGAAATTTTTTCAATTAACGAAGTCACTAGTTTCCAGCGTGCTGTAAACATGAGGAATTGAAAAATGAAAATGACAAACCCAGAAGTAAGAATAAGGGGATTGCTTAATGAAGATTGAATTTTTTCAAGTTGAAGAAATCCGCTGCGGTAAAGCAAAAACAACATCAGTGTCGCGAGTGCTATTCGTATGTATGTTTTTGCGTTACCCATTTGATATTTTTTTAAACTAAGCTTTGTTATTTTCAAAAGAAAATTGAACAGCTGTTTTCGTAGCTTCGATGACTTTAGATTGAGTCGCTAAATCCATATCTGGGAACATCGGAAGACTGATCACATGATTTGCGGCCCAGCGTGAATTTGGAATTTCAAATCTTTGAGGAGTGTGTTTTTGATACCAAGGTTGGTCAGGCATGCTTAGTGGGTAGTGAACAGTTGTGGGTACACCAAGCTCTTGCATTTTCTTTTGGAACGCATCGCGATTGGTTACTGTAACAGTGTATTGAGCCCAAACACTTTTATTTCCTGGCTTAACAAAAGGAGTCGAAAATAGCGGGTCAAATTTTTCTAATCCGGCAAAACTGTGAGTGAAGTTCGTCGCAATACTGTTTCGTGCTTCGACTTCCCAGTCGTAACGTTCCATTTTAGCTAAAAGAATAGCGCATTGAATTGTATCTAAACGGGCATTTAAGCCAAGACGAGTGTGGTAATAACGTTTTTCAGAACCGTGTTCGCGTATTTCTTTCATCGCTAAGTAAAGATTGTCATCGTTGGTAAAAATCGCCCCGCCCTCACCATAGCAACCAAGTGGTTTCGCTGGATAGAAAGACGTTCCTGCGGCAGTCGTACAAGCGCCAGATTTTTTAGTTTTGTAACCAGCTCCGTAAGATTGAGCTGTGTCTTCGATCACATGAAGATTATGTTTTTTGGCAATAGCGTTGATTTCATCTAAGTCGGCCACTTGACCGTATAAAGAAACGGGCATGATGGCCTTTGTTTTTGACGTAATGGCCGCTTCAATTTTCGTTGTGTCGATATTAAAAGTTTTTTTATCAATATCAACGTAGATAGGAGTGGCTCCGGCTAAGCAAATTGTTTCGGCTGTAGCAATAAATGAAAAACCTGTTGTGATAACTTCGTCTGCTGCATGACGATCTTGACCAATGCCTAAACCCATCAAGGGAAGCACCAAAGCGTCTGTTCCACTGCCAACGGCCAAACAATATTTAGTTCCAGTGTGTGATGCTAAAAGTTTTTCGAGCTCGGCCACTTCGGGTCCGTTGATGTAGGCACCGCTTTCAAGAACTTTTTGTATGCGAGAATCAATCGAATTTTTTAAGGCTTTATATTGTGATTTTAAATCGATAAACGGTACGCTCATGTGTATCTCCTGTTAAGGGTCAATTATTGCATATATTATTGTTTGAAACGGTCGTGAAGTCACCTGAAAGTCGCAAAGAGATCAAGGGCGCAAGGCGCAAAGTACACAGTTAGACCAAGGGCACGTGCACTGTGTAAAAAAAGCTTCACGTCCGTTCTTAAAGCTGCAAAGATATTCCTTCGGAGGATTCCATGTCATTGTTAAAATTTAGATTTATGATTTTAGCTATTGTGCTTCAAAGTTTATTATTTAGTGCCTTAGCTCAGGCCGAAGAAAAAAAAGCAGTTGTGCCCAGTTCGGCTATTCCTGAAAAACGTATTTACAGTCTCAATGAGAAAATAAAACCTTGTGATGATTTTCATGAGTATGTTTGCGGTGATGTTGAGGCGAGTTTTAAGCTTCGAGAAGACCGTAGTTCGCATACATTCTCTTTTAGTGATTCGAGCGAACGTCTATTAGACAAAAAGAAAGAATTTTTTTTGAATATTGATTCTGAAAAAAATCTGTCGCAACGTTCATTACAAATGAAGTCTTATTATAAAGCCTGTATGAATGAAAAAGAATCAGCTAAAGAAGAAATCGCTTTGGTCGGGAAATTAAAAAATACGATTGAAAAAATTAAAACCATTCAAGATTTTATCAGCTTAAATAAAAAAAATATGGAAAATGATGAGTGGTCATTTCTGAGTTACGAGATTACTCCGAATATTAACAAGCCACTTATTTATGACATTACCTTTGATGCTAACTTTATGTTTTTACCAGAGCATAGTTACTACGAAAACAAAGAGCTTACTGATGCCTATGCTCAATTGATGGCTGATTTTTTTACGACAGTTTACCCTGAAGCCAATAAAGCAGATTTGTTGAAGCGCGCGCTCGCAGTTGTTGAATTTGAGAGGCGATTTAAAGATATTACTCCTCGCCCAGCCGAGATGAGAAAACGTTGGACAGAAGCTCCCTATGTTAAGCGTCAAGATTATTTTAAATTAACCAACATTGTTGGATTAGAACAATTCTTTAATAAAAACGTTCCGAAAACGACTTTGATTCGTGATTTTGTTCCAGAAAATTTTCTTTTCGCTCAGAAAGAGTTAAAAGCGGAAAACTTACCTGTCTTAAAAGATATGTATCTTTTTAGAAGTGCCCGTGAATTTATGGACGACGCTTATCCAGATTTGTTTAAAAAACGTTTAGAGTTTAGTCATAAATATCTAGGTGGCCCGCCAGTACGTGCCGATCGACAAGAGCGTTGCACGTCTTCGGTCATGGGAGCCTTTGGCAAAGAACTTGATTTGGAACTGATGAACCGTATTTTTAAAAATTTTCCAAAACAAAAAATGGTCGACGTTACTGTTAAAATTCGTCAATCGATTGTCGATGGAATCAAGAAAAATACCTGGCTTTCGACTGAGAGTAAAAAAGGCGCTTTAGAGAAAATTGAAAAGGCCACGTTACAAATTATTCAACCGAACAGTGCAAAGGAATGGGATTTTAAGCCTATTCAGATTTTAAGTGATACTCAGCCCTATGCCAACGGCCGAAAACTTGCATTAGCGGGGCACAAGCGTACGCTGGATCGTTTGAAAACGGGTGTGAACATATACGCCTGGGGCATGCCTCCGTTAACGGTGAATGCTTATTATGATCCGACCAAGAATAAGTTTGTAATGCCGATTGGAATTCTTCAATATCCTTTCTTTGTGCCAGAAGGTGATATCATTGAAAATTTGGGCGCGGTTGGTGCTGTTGTGGGACATGAATTAGGTCATTCAATTGACGACGAAGGATCTAAATTCAACGCCAAAGGTGAATTGAAGCAGTGGATGACGAATGCTGATGTCGAAAAATTCAAAGCACGCGGCGCAAAGATGATCGAGCAGTTTGATAAAATTGGTCATAATGGATCTTTAACATTAGGCGAGAACGTGGCCGATTTAGTCGGTTTAACTTTCGCCTACAATGCAGCTTTTCCTGAAAATAAAGGGACCATCGAAGATAAAAAGAAATTTTTTGTGGCCAATGGACGCTTATGGTGTGAAGTCGTGCGTGATAAAGCCAAAGAGATGCAACTAAAAACTGATCCACATAGTATGGGTTATGCTCGTATCAACGAGCAAATGAAGCATCAACCGGGCTTCCAGGAAGCCTACAGTTGTAAAAAAGGTGACAAGTTATTTTTAGAACCTAAAGATCAAATTCAGATTTGGTAAGAAAAAAGGAGCTGATAATAATCAGCTCCTTTTTTTTATATCCAGACTTAGATCTAAAAAATATTCCTCCTTAGGCCCAGTTTCAAAACGGAACCGTGTTTTTATCTGCCTTCTGCTGAAACAGCAGCTCAGACTAAAATGATACTAAAAACCACGGAGGGTTTGTGAGCTTGTTTAGAACCACTTTAATCGCTATTTTATTTTTCTCAGTAACATCATGGTCCCAGGTACAAAAAAAAGAATGGACCTTTCTCATTTTTTTAAATGGTCATAATAATTTGAGCGAATTCGGCGAAATGAATATTAAAGAGATGGAAAAAATTGGATCAAGTAACGATTTAAATATAATCGTTGATTGGGGAACGGCTGATAGCAATATCACAAAGCGTCTTTATATCGACAAATCAAACACACCAGATAAAGTCATCAGTAAGTCGCTTCAAGAGATGAAAAATTATGATATGGGTGATTATAAAAACCTACAAAGCTTTGTACGTTGGGGTGTTCAGAACTATCCAGCTCAACATTATTTTATTGCTGTTTGGAATCATGGCTCCGGCTGGAGAAAAACAGTAACAACTCCGCCGGTCAGAGATATTTCATTTGATGATAACAGTGGAAATCGTATTACAACAGAGCAGTTAGGTTTAGCGATGGCTGATGCGAAGGCAGCGATCGGACATAATGTTGATATATATGGAAGCGATGCGTGCTTGATGCAAATGGTAGAAGTGGCCGGCGAGATGAAAGACAGTGTCGATTATTTTGTTGGATCACAAGAAACTATTCCGGCGGAAGGATGGCCCTACCAGCCGTTCTTAGCGAAATGGTCAGCCTCTCCAACTATGACTCCACGTGAAGTGGCGATTCTTTTAAGTAAAGAATATGCGGCCGGTTATTTGTCGACGGGAGTATATGGTGACAAACAAGGTACGACATTCAGTGCTTGGGACATGACGAAATTATCAGGGGCCTATACTGCGATTGGAAATTTAGCCACTAACTTGAATACATTAAAAACAGCAGATCTAGCCCAAGTAAAAAAAGTCGTTAAAAATTCACTGGCATTTTCGCATATTGATTATGTGGATTTAGGAGACTTTGCGAAAAAACTTAAAGAATTAAATTTAACTTCCGTTAGAATTGATTTATTATCTGATGTGCAGTCCAAAATAAATGATTTAGTTTTAACAACAGATAACGGTGTGGGCTATGAAGCGGCTAGTGGCGTATCGATTTGGCTTCCTACATCGCCGAATAGTTATCAATCACGTTACAATAAATTGCAATCAAGCCAAGCTACAGGTTGGAATAATATTACAAAGAAATTAGCTAAGTAATATTTCAATTAATTAAAATCTGATTTTACAAAAAGGCTGTGTAATTTTAAGTTATGCAGCTTTAGTTTTTTCTCAGCTTCTTCTCCGCCGCGATTAATGATACAAAGAACCGAATTAATTGAGCCGGCTCCGCTGGCGCGCAAATCGTTTGTGCTTAAGATAACTTGACCACCTGATGTAATGACATCTTCAATGATACA
>CALMPX010000084.1 GCA_937871355.1 uncultured Bdellovibrio sp. | reverse complement strand
CAAGAAGCTGCTTTTGGTTTAAAAGAAAACGAATCTTTAGAAAGTAAAGTTCTTCAATCTAAACAATTGAAAAAATATTTTACGGCGCAAGATGTGAAAAATATTTTTTCTGGACTTAAACATTTAAATTCAATTCAAAAAAGAATAAAGAAATATGAAAAAAACCTCGCTTAAATCACAGCCATTTTCATTTTTAAAAAAAGGCGATATTATTGATATCGTCGCTCCAGCTAGTAGTTGCACTATAGAAGAGCTTAATCACGCTGTAAAGTGGATTGAACAGCAAGGGTATAAACCCAGAGTGCCTCAGGATTTGCTTCAGCCCTCAGATTTTTTAGCGAATACCGATAAAAAAAGATTTACGATTTTAAAAAATGCATTAACCAGCAAAACATCGAAAGTTGTTTGGTGTTTACGAGGTGGATATGGATCATTACGCTTAGTACCTGATTTATTAAAGTTGAAAAAAGCACCTCAAAAATTTTTCATCGGTTTAAGCGATATTACCATTATTCATCAGTTCCTCAATCTAAAATGGAATTGGAGAACCATACATGGTCCAATTTTATCAAGAACCATGTCAGAAAAAAAACGTCAAAAAGATTATGATGAATTGTTCGCACTTTTGTCAGGTGAAAAAAAACAAATCGATTTTTCTCATTTAGTTCCGTTGAATAAAGCCGCAAAACAATCAAAAAAAACTATAACCTCAAAAATTATGGGTGGAAATTTGACTACATTTTGTTCTATGCTAGGAACGCCACTCGGTCCAAAGGTCAATAATCATTTCTTATTTTTTGAGGATATTTCGGAGCGTGGTTATAAAATTGATCGTATGCTAAATCAACTAGATCAAGCTGGCCTGTTTAAAAAATGCAAAGGTATTTTTTTTGGCGATATCATTAATTCCGAAGAAGCTGATGGCCGTAATTTAGTTTGGTCAACCATAGAAAGTTTTTTTGCTCATAAAAAAATTCCAGTTTTTAAAGGAATTGAATCTGATCATTCCGAAAAGCAACGCCCTTTATTTTTAAATTCAAAAGCGGAATTACTATTTAAACACTCTCATACTCTCAGAGTATACAACAATTAGGTCACAAGTTATGAGATATACAAGTTTTGAAAAATCAATTTTTGAGAAAATTAACAACGCCATCCATGATGTCACCCCGGGTGTACAAGTACAAGCCTATCATGGAGGTCGTCAAATTTGCGACTTGTCCGTAGGTCTTACACATCCTTACTATGATTTGGCTTCATTGACTAAAATTATTTTTACTCAACAAGCTATGATGACAGCTTTTGACAAAGGACAATGGAATTTTGAAAATAAAGTGGTCGATTTCGTGCCGAACTTTTTTGATAAAGAAATGAAAGTGACTTCGCTTTTAACACATACTTCCCAGTTGGATTGGTGGAAACCGTTCTATCTTGATCTATCAGGAAGCGGAGAACAAGACTGGAGCATTAAACGACAACGTCTTTTCAATCTACTGAATTCACCGACGAACATTAAAGCTTCTGATAAAGCCGTTTATTCTGATTTAGGATTTTTAGTTTTAGGTTTTATTTTAGAGAGTATTCATCAAAAGAATTTATTAGAAGTGTGGACTGATATAAAAGGAAAATTCTATCCCCATTCGACTTTAGATTTTAACGCAAACAACGTCAGACTTTTCGATGAAAATCAATACGCACCTACAGAATATTGCCAAGTCCGCAAAAAAGTTTTGCGCGGTGAAGTTCATGATGAAAACACCTGGTCTATGGGTGGTATTTCAACTCACGCAGGACTGTTTGGAAGTATCGATGATGTCTCAACTTATGGTTTAACGATGCGTTCTCAGTTGCAAGGAATTGCTAATTATAGTGTACGTCAAAAAACAGCTCAGAGCTTTGCAGCGCGTGCTATCCCCGAGACCGTCGGTGACTGGGCGATGGGTTATATGCTGCCGTCTCGTCAAAACCCGAGTTGTGGATCTTCGTTTTCTCCCACATCGATTGGACACACGGGTTTTACCGGAACATCTTGTTGGTACGATATTAAAACAGATTTGTTAGTTGTGATTTTGAGTAATCGAGTTAATTACGGTCGCGACAATAAAGCTTATATTCAGCTTCGTCCTCAGATTCATAACTGGGTTTACGAGGGCGTGAGAAAGATTATCTGAGGAATTTGTATGAAAAAATATTCTTTAAGTGATTTATCAGCAAGAGCCCATGTTCATTTAATGGGAATTTGCGGAACGGCGATGGCTTCGTTAGCCGGCTTATTAAAAGATAAAGGTTTTAAAGTCACGGGAAGTGATTCGCATCCTTATCCTCCGATGTCGACACAAATTGAAAGTTTAGGAATACAAATTCAAAAACCTTATGGTGCTTCGAATTTAAATCCAAAGCCTGATTTTGTGATTGTTGGAAATGTGATTTCAGCTTCCAATGAAGAAGCGCAGGAAATGAATCGTTTACAGATCCCTCATTGCTCGCTACCGCAGGTCATGGGTGAATTTATCATTGCAGATTGTAATTCATTTGTTGTTTCCGGAACTCACGGGAAAACAACGACAACTTCAATGACAAGCTGGATTTTAGATCAAGCCGGGTATCAACCTGGCTTTTTGATTGGCGGCATTCCTAAGAACTTTGAAAAAAGTTTCCGCAATCCAGCCAAGGATACTTTTGTGATCGAAGGTGATGAATACGATACGGCCTATTTTGATAAAGTTCCTAAATTTATTCATTACAAACCGCAGCAGGTGATTTTAACATCTGTCGAATTTGATCATGCTGATATTTATAAAGATCTTGATCATGTTAAATCAGCCTTTAGAAAATTAATGGAATTAATTCCGTCTTCGGGAAATTTTGTTTTCTGGGGAGACGATGCAAATGTAAATGACGTGGCTAAAACCTGTCAGATTAAAAATAAGTTTTCCTTTGGCTTTAATACTGACAATCATTTTGTGATTCAGGTGATACAAGAAGATGATAAGGCATCAAAATTTAAAATACTCGAAAATAATAAAGAATTGATCGAGATTGAAATTCAACAAATCGGAAAGTACAATATATTGAATGCCGCAGCGGCGGCGATAATCACATATCTTAACAAAGTTCCGTTACATAACATTTCCGAAGCCTTAAAAACTTTCCAAGGTGTAAAACGGCGCCAAGAAATATTAGGGGAATTCCGCGGAGTCACCTTGATCGAAGATTTTGCTCATCATCCAACGGCGGTGAAGCAAACGATTGAAGCTGTTCAGAAAAAATATGCGCCTCGAAAAGTATTTTCTATTTTTGAACCTCGTTCGGCCACATCACGTAGAAAAATTTTTCAAAATGATTATTTGAATGCCTTTAAAGCGGCGCAAGAATCGATTATCGCCGAAGCGTTTGATCAATCAAAGCTGAATGATCAAGATCGATTTTCCACGCAAGAGTTAGTCGCTGAACTTCAAAAAACAGGGCATAAATCACAATGTTTAGCCACCGCGGAGCAGATTGTGAGTTACGTATCTCAAGCTGCAAAGCCGACAGATATCGTGCTTATTATGAGCAATGGCGGATTTGATGGAATTTATGACAAATTAATAGCTCAATTAAAAGGCTAACGGATTGCGTAAACACTATTTATTTGAATAGTCTCACTGGGGTTTTTAAAACTATCCCATGATTAAAGAACTGACGCCGCTCATGAAACAATACTGGGAAGTTAAATCACTTCACAAAGATAAAATCCTTTTTTTTCGAATGGGGGATTTTTTTGAAATGTTTTACGAAGACGCCACCACAGCGGCTCCGATCTTAGGAATTACTCTCACACAAAGAAATAAAAAATCTGAAGACAGCACGCCGATGTGTGGTATGCCACATCATTCAGTCGCCGGAGCTATTAACAAACTATTAACAGCGGGCTACAAAGTTGCCATCTGTGATCAAATTGAAGATGCTAAACTGGCTAAGGGATTGGTCAAACGCGCGGTAACGAGAATTCTAACGCCGGGTATGGTTTACGATTCCGATAACTTAAAAGCGACAGAATCTCATTACCTTTGTTCTTTTGATCAGACATCAATGAGTTTGATCGATGCCACAACTGGTGAAAGTTTTTACTTTTTAGATATTTCAGTAACAGAACGCCAGCAGATTTTCTCGATACTCCCGATTGCTGAAATTGTTTTACCAAAATCACTGCCATTACCCGAAAACTTCTCAAAATCGATCACCCATACAATTCATGATTTTGATCGTAAAACCGATCAGAATTTAAAAGATGATCAATATGCCAGTCTTCCGGATTCGGCTTTATTGTTGATTTCTTATGTGCTCACTTTATCAGATCAAAAAATTAAAAATGTTTTACAACCCTTTGAAGCGCGTTCTTTAAAAGGACGACTACATTTGAATTTTAATACGATTAAGCATTTGGAAATTTTTACGAATTATAAAGGTGAAGAAAAAGGAAGTCTCTATCACGCGATTAATCGAACGTTAACTTCCTCAGGAGCGCGTTTACTCAGACAATGGTTAAGGTTCCCATTGTTAGATTCTGCGGCCATTTCTGATCGACATTTTTTTATAACATATTTCCGTGATCATCTTTTTGAACTTAAAAAAACACGCGAAGTTTTTCCTAAGATGGGAGATATCGAGCGTCGTTTAGGTAAGATAGCTCTGCCACAGCGTCATGGCCGTGACTTAACATCTTTAGCCACAGCCGTCGATGCGGGTCTGAGCGCGATTGAAATATCTGACAATAAGATTCATTTTTCTAAAAAAATAAATATTCAGAATTTGCACTCGTTAAGCCAAACGATTTTAAATACCATTGTGGAAGATGCGCCCTTATCGAACAAGCAAGGCCACATTATCAAAACCGGCGTGAGTCGTGAATTAGATGAAATTATTCATATCTCATCGAATGCCCAGTCTTTAGTTTCGGATCTTGAGACCAAAGAAAAAGCAGCGACGGGTATTTCATCTTTAAAAATTCGTTATAATAATGTATTCGGTTTCTATATCGAAATTACCAATTCACATAAAGATAAAGTTCCTGACCGTTATCAACGTAAACAAACTTTAACGAACGCGGAAAGATATTGTACCGATGAATTGATAGATATCGAACGTAAAGTTTTATCAGCTCAAACCAGACGTAACGAATTAGAGTATTCAATTTTCGAAGAATTATGCGAACAAATTTTGGCGAGCTCTTCGGATTTAATTAAACTGGCCAAAGCGTGCAGTGAATTAGATGTTTACAGTTCTTTAGCCTGGTTGAGTTTAGAGGAAAGTTACTGTAAACCGATTTTAGTTAAAAACGGTGTCTTGAATATTAAAGATTCGCGCCATCCAGTGATCGAACAGTTTCAACGTGATCAAAGTCAGATTTCAAAATTTGTAGCAAATAATATTTTATTACAACCGAGTGATTGTTATTTGATTACCGGGCCGAATATGGCAGGTAAGTCGACGTTGATGCGACAAGTAGCTCTGACGTCGATCTTAGCTCAGATGGGATCTTTTGTACCAGCCACGACGGCGGAGCTTCCATTATACGATTCTATTTTAACTCGTATCGGGGCCAGTGATCAGTTGACGGAAGGGTTGTCGACTTTCATGGTGGAGATGACTGAAACCGCAGAAATGTTGAATCGCGCGGGGCATAACTCATTATTAATCTTAGATGAAGTAGGACGAGGAACTTCGACCTTTGATGGCTTATGTTTAGCTCAAGCTATTTTAGAATACGTCCTTAATCATATTAAGGCTCATGTTTTATTTGCTACTCACTATCATGAGTTAGTTGTGATGGATCAGCGCTACAAACAGGTTAAAAATGTTCATATGGAGATTAATGATAAATCAGATTCCATTCAGTTTCTTTATTTGCTACGACCAGGTGCTGCCGGAAAAAGCTATGGAATTCAAGTGGCGGAATTAGCTGGTTTGCCAGCAGAAATTATTCAACAAGCGACCGCTTTATTAAAAGGTTACGAAGTGACTAATGGGGTAGAGCAAAAGTCTCAGTTTAGGGGCTTGGCGATGAAAACGAAAAATCAAGCTGAAAGTAATCAAACTAATCTTAAGCTATTTGATTAATTATTCTTGAACTTTCTTTTCTAATTCTTCCCAACGAGCATATAGTTTCTGAATTTCAGTTTCTAATTTAGAAATTTCGATGGTCAAATCATTTAGTTTTTTAAAGTTACTTGCAACTTCGGGTTGCACTAATTCATGTTGTTTTTGTTTTAAAATATCTTCTTTACCTAAAATAACTGATTCAATATTTTCAAATTCATGAACTTCTTTAAAGGAAAGTTTTTTATTTGATTTTTTTGAATCTGTTTTTTTAATATCTTCGACTTTGTTCGAAATATTTTTTCCGTTGGCCTGATACCAATCGAGCCACTGATTGTAATCGGCGAACTTAATAATTTCTTTATCGCCACTTTCTGTGAAGGCCCAGATTTCATTACTATTTTGATCCAAGAAGAAACGATCATGGGAAACCAGGATGATCGCTCCAGCAAAGTCGGATAAACAATCACTAAGAACATCTAAAGTTTCAACATCAAGATCATTGGTCGGTTCATCCAAAATCAAGACATGGGCCGGATTCAACATCAACTTAGCAATTAACAGTCGACTTTGTTCTCCGCCAGATAATTGATGTACAGGCATATCCATTTGCTGATTTGTAAAATAAAAACGACTTAAATAGCTCCGGGCAAAAACTGCTGTTCCATGAAGATGAACATAATCTCCTTCAGGACAAACCACTTTTAAAACCGTATCCGTTGAGTTTAAAGTTTCTTTGCCTTGTTCGAAATAGCAAACCTGAATATCAGGATTAAGGAATGCTGATCCTGTTGTGGGTTGTTCGTTACCAAGAATAATTTGAATGAGAGTCGATTTTCCACAGCCGTTTTTTCCTAATAGGCCAACGCGAGATCCAGGACGAATCATGGCGTCTAATTTCGAGAATAACAAAGGGCTATCTTCGGTAAAGCGCTTCGAAAGATTTTTAAGTTCAACGAGTTTTTTAGGACTATTTTGATTAACGCCAAAATCAAAATCAACTTTCTTGACGTGATTTTTAGTTTCTAAGTTGTCGACTTGATCGATCAAATCGTGAGCACGGTTAATACGGGCTTTTTGTTTTGTTAATCGGGCTTGTGGGCCGCGTGCGAGCCAGTCTTTTTCGATCAACATGGTATTACGCTTTTTATCTTCAAGGCGTTTTTGACTGTCCATGAGCATTGATTTAGTTTCTAAGAATTGGACGTACGATCCATTGGACTTGATAAGACCGTCTGGATTACGAGGATCAAGATCGTAAATCATATTGCAGGTGTTCTGTAAAAAAGCCCGGTCATGGGTTATGATCATGAAGGAAATATCATTTTGTGAATTTATAAATTCTTCTAACCACAAAATACTTTGAATATCCAGGTGATTTGTGGGTTCATCAAGTAGAAGTAGATTTGGTTTTTTCATCAGTTCGCGAGCTAAAGCTACGCGTTTTTGCCATCCGCCTGATAATTCTGAAATTTTAGCGAATTCTTTTTCGGGATGAATATCAAGACTAAGCTTGGTAATGAGCTCATAGGCGTAGGCAATGTTAATACCATCATAAGGATCTTCAACTTGGCTCATCAGGCAGTCATAGATAATTTCATCTGATTCAAATTCTGGTTTTTGTGATAGGTAACCTAAACGTAAGCTATTTGAAAAAGAAATTTTTCCATCATCGGCTTCAATTTGCTTAATGAGAATTTTAAAAAGTGTCGACTTTCCAGCCCCGTTAGGACCAACGAGACCGATGCGTTGATCAGAATCAATTGAGAAAGAAATCTTTCGAAAAAGATTTTTAGAGGCAAATGACTTAGTGATTTGATGAACTGAAATTAATGTCATTGGGGTAGTTTAGAGGAGGGAATAACTAAAGTCATGGAAACTCATGTTTGTCGTCAAATTTTTAGACAGCCGTCTAACTAATCATGCCGGAAAATGCACGAGTGAATATATTTGATTGCAGCGTTTCATATCAAAACAATGATGTATTACCATGAGACACTTCTTTGGCCCCGAGATTGCCTATGTAGTATGTATAGACTAATAAAGTCGGAGGTAGATGATGAAAAATACAAACATTAAATTGACGGTAATCGCTTTAGGATTATTAGCTCTTATGGGTTGTAAACCTGCCGCTAAAGACGGAGCTCGGGCTTATACGACTACACAACGAACTGATGTGGTCGCAGGCAATGGTTCAGTCTTTCAAAATACATGTCCTTCTGGCCAATCAGCTATCGGGACGATTTATGATTCAAGCAATACGAATGCTGTATCATTTGAACAAAGAGTGAAAGATTTTTTGTCAGCTACGACATCTCCTGATGATGTGGGAACAATCAGCTCAAGTCCTAATGACTATTCAACAGGCGTGCGCTTTCAAGGAGTTATCAAAGTAGATGCAAGCGGTCGAGTCGTTTTAAATCAATCTAAAATTTCGGTTAAGGTTTATGATAGTTATGTGGCTTCGCAAAGTTTAAATCCGATCGCTGTTACGATCAACACAGCTTCATCAGGTCAGTTCAATTTACAAACTGGTCAAGGAGAGGTCGTTTTTAAAGATGCTTACGGTGAAATTCGTTTTACAGGAAAAGTAGATAGCCAATATTTTTCTGGAGTTGTTAGCTACACCAACTATACGACTGTTGTAACAAGTGCATCGCCGAGTTCAGGTCAATTGGGTCAGTTTGCGATCGCAACTTGCGGTGCAATACAGTAATCCTATAAATAGCATCAATAACAAGCATTTTAACGGGCTGGAGTTGATCTCTGGCCCGAATTTATTTAGGCTAATGAATAGTGAATATTCAAAATACATCTTCATTTTATAAGTTCAACTTCGAAGAGCTTTCGGTCGTGGCAGGCGGACAATCTGTTTTAGATCAGCCGCGTTTGAATATTCATAACTTAAGTGAAGCAGATTCTTTTTTAAAAAGTTACGGATTTGATATATCTCATGAAAAAGATCGCATAAATCTTTGGTACTTTCATCGTAGAGCATTGGTGTTGTTAACGAGTAAATTAAAATTTGCCGAAAATGAAATTCCAGAAGTTGTACGAATTCCGGAAAAACTTGAAGATCTACGTAACTTACTCATCTGGGCATCAAGTCCTAAAGATGACAGTTTGCAAAGATGGTCCTGTGCCATGCTTCGTTGTATTCATGTTTTTATTCATAGTGAATCCGACTTGTTTAGTTCTTTTTCTGAAGAAATTCAAAAACAAGTTCTATCATCATTTGAGCAGTGTGTTGTTCAACAGGAAAAATTGTATTTGAGATCTTTCAAAAAAGAAGGTCATCCTCGAGTTGAATTATGTAGTTTTCAAACAAAACCATTTAAAACCTCGAGCAGTTCCGTTATTAAATTATTAGCTAAACCAGATGCTGTAGCTATGAAGATCTTTGATAAAGTTGGAGTGCGCTTTGTGACAAATACCATTTTCGATTCATTTCAAGTGATTCGATTTTTGGTCGAAGAAAACTTAATGAGTTATGCGCATATAATGCCGGATCAATCATCGAATAATCTTTATCCGGTCAATGAATTTATTCGCGTTTGTGAAAAATTAAACGAAAAACATGGGGCCGATCAAAACTATTCGCCGGAGAAAATTGATCGATTGTTGAAATCTCATTTAAAAGCGCAAACAAAATCAGGCTTTTTAAATTTATTTAGAAAATCGAATCCTTTTTCTGCTAATGATTTTCAGTATATTAAATTTATTTCTAGAAAATTAATTCGCATCGAAACCAGTCCAGGCAAAGAATTTAGTTTTTTCTACCCTTACGAAGTGCAAATTATGAACTTAGAGACTTATTCGAAGATGCAAGGCGGAGATTCAGAGCATGCTTCATATAAAAATCGCCAAATTGAAGCCGCTCGAAAAAGGGTTTTAAAGATATGAAAGTCTTCTTTTTTATTCGTTCGGTTGTGATGACGATCGTTTTTATATTGAGTACTATTTTTTTTAGTGTTATCGGAATTCTCAATGGATTTATTTTAAATCATAAAAAACTACAGGATCTTATTATTTCGAGTTGGGCGCGTTTTGCATGTTTTATTTTCAATGTTAAAGTGAATGTTTATAATACGGAAAACAGACCTCAGCAAGGATGTGTATTCTTATTCAATCACTCTAGTTTTTTTGATATTTTTGCTTTGGCCTCATCGATTCCAGAAGTCCGTTTCGGTGCTAAAATTGAATTATTTAGTATTCCTATTTTCGGATATGCTATGAAAAGTTCGGGAACTTTGCCTATCGCGCGTGGCAGTCGTGAAGAAGTTTTTAAGGTCTACAGTGAGGCGCGAGTCAGACTGCAGAATAATGAAAAATTTGCACTATCGCCAGAAGGTGGTCGGTTTTACGGAGAAAATTTATTTCCTTTTAAAGCTGGTCCATTCATTTTTGCTATTTCGTCAGGGGCTATTATAGCACCAATTATCATAAAAGGGGCGTACGAAGTCTTACCGAAAAATAAGTTTATTTCGAATACGGATTGCTGGCATCGTGAGATTGATCTTTATTTTTTAAAGCCGCACTCTGTGGAAGGTTATGGAAACGAAAATCGTCAACAATTACAAAAAATTGTTTATGATCAAATGAATGCAAAATGGATCGAGAAAAATTAGAACTTAACGACTTCCCAGCTTTGATTGTAGATCATACTTTGAAGTTTCAGCGTTTTATATCCCGTGATCACATCAACAGAAATTTGAGAAGGGCGTTCAGATTTTATTTTCTTAATTTTAACTGATTGGGGTTGATACCCTAGATTACGCGAAATTGCACTTGAGATAGAACTTATATTAATAAATGGTTCAAACGTTTTTCCTTGGTTGGTGCTTCGTAAAGATCCAACGAAAATCATATTGTCGTTGTAGTAATAAACCGGACCGCGGAAGTTTTTGAATTGTCTTAATGGGGTCCAAGTTGACCCATTACTCGTGATATAGACGCCTTCAGGAATAGAAATAATCGATTTTTTGGGTTCACGCGGATGCGAAGAAATAGAATACACATCTTTTTTCAGGATCTCATCGATAGTTAAGGAATCGTTGTGAGTCGCCATACTGTCAGGAGTTTTCCACCAGACGGAACCATGACCTGAAATGAAGCTTTGGTTCCAAGTTATTTTTTTCGGTGTTTCGCTTGCAAATTTTAAAGTCACCTTACTCCAAAGTGGCAATTGTGATTTATGATCTGTGATGATTCCCATTTTTTCGTTGGTAAAAAGACCTTCCACGGCAGACATGGGAATTTGTGTTTGATCGTAAATTTCAATTTGATCGAAAAGGCGTGATTTGACGTAGTGCCATTGTTTAACTTGAGTTCGAGGATGTTTAGCGTAAATGGCATAGGCATAATCGAACTTAGAAATACAAACTGAAATGTCTATAAACCCTTTTTTTCCTTGGTGCATGACTTGAATAAAACCATTTTCATATTTTAATGGAATCAGCTTAGTGTGCTCAAGGACTTGTCCGATTGTTCGAGATTTTAAATGGGCCTTTTCTTTGAGAGAAGTTTCTTTAAGGGTTAAGAATTGCCCAATATCTGCATATGACTTTGAAAGGGAAAGATTTTTGGCGAAAGTGGGTGTGATGAGGTTTTTTGATATTTTTTGATGGCCAAACTGATAATATTCGCTCTCTGTTTTGACTAGTTCTTCCGCAACAGTAACAATATTCTCTTTAAGGCGCTCATAACTCGCTTCGCCAGAGGCAAATTGACTATTTTTTGACTTATAGAAAGCAATACTGGGGTTACCGATCAATGTATTCGACTGCGCCGTTTTTGCGATTAAAGAAAGTGAACAGACAGTTAGTAAAAGGTATTTTTTGACGAAGGGCATCTTTTACAATTTTAAAGAGTGAAATGTCATGTCATCAAGGCCAGTTCTTGCTATATATTTTATTCTCGCATTTTCAATTAGAATTAAGGAGCATTTATGAACGTTAATCAAATTCAAAAAATTGGTATTATTGGCGCAGGTCAAATGGGAAACGGCATTGCTCAAGTTTGTGCCGCTCAAAAGCTTGAAGTTTTGATCTATGATATTTCTCAAACCTCCCTAGAGAAAGGTCTAGTCACTATTTCATCAAGTTTAGATCGTTTAATTAAAAAAGCCACCATGACTGAAGACGATAAGAAAGCTATCTTAGGTCAAATTAAAGTTACGACGCAAATCAGCGATCTTAAGAATTCTGATTTTGTGATCGAAGCTGCTACTGAAAATATAGATTTAAAATTAAAAATTTTCAAAGAATTAGATGCCGTGGTTAAACCGGAAGCGATCTTAGCCACAAACACATCTTCTATATCGATTACTAAAATTGCTGCCGCGACGATGCGTCCAAGTCAGGTGGTTGGAATGCATTTTATGAATCCTGTTCCTTTGATGAAATTAGTTGAAGGGATCAAAGGCTTACAAACAAGTCCTGAAACTTTCACATTAACTAAACAGTTATCAGAAAAATTAGGAAAAGTTTTTGTTGAGTCAGTCAAAGATATGCCAGGCTTTATCGTTAATCGCGTATTGATGCCAATGATTAACGAAGCTGTTTACACCTTACACGAAGGTATCGCTACGGTTGAATCCATTGATCAAGCCATGGTGTTGGGAACGAATCAACCGATGGGACCACTCACTTTAGCCGACTTCATTGGTTTAGATACATGTTTAGCCATTATGAATGTTCTTCATGACGGTTTAGGTGACTCTAAATATCGTCCCTGTCCGTTGTTAGTTAAATACGTCGAAGCAGGATGGATGGGGCGTAAATCAGGTCGCGGATTTTATAATTACGCTAAATAATTTAATTTCAAACGAAGGTTGTAAATGAAAAATATCATATTTTTTTTAATCAGTTGTTTTCTAGGATCTTTTGTTCAGGCCGAAAATCTAATTCCTTTAAAAGATTTTTTTAAAAATCCAATCGCGAGATCGTTCGAAGTGTCTCCAGACGGCAAGAAACTGGCGTATTTAAAATCAGTTGATTCGCGCATGAATGTGTTTGTTCGTGATATCAGCGAT
>CALMPX010000083.1 GCA_937871355.1 uncultured Bdellovibrio sp. | reverse complement strand
CGCCTTCACCGGAAACACGCAAACGAGTTCCATTATCAACACCGGCTGGAATGGTGACTTTGATTTTTCTTTTTGTTTTTACGCGACCTTTTCCATGACAAGGCTTACATGGTTTATCGACGCTTTCACCTTGGCCATGGCATGTGGGACAGGTCGTGGCCATGGTGAAAACACCTTGCTGACGAACCACTTGCCCGGCACCACGACAGGTTTTACAAGTGACCGGAGCAGAGCCTTTTTCTCCACCTGTGCCTGTGCACTCAGAACATTGCTCTTCTGTTTCAAATTCAATTTCTTTTTCATTTTCGGATAAAACATCTTTCAAATCCATTTGATGGATGTAGCGCAAATCAGCTCCGCGACGAGGCGAATTTTTAGAACGAGGGTTTTGCTGACGTCCGCCGAAACCTCCGCCCCCTTGAAACATATCTCCGAAGATATCACCGAATTGTGAAAATATATCGCCCATGTCGTGGAAGCCACCGCCACCACCCATGCCTTGAGAAAAGGCTTGGTGACCAAACTGATCATAACGCGAACGTTTGTCTGGATTAGAGAGCACATCGTAGGCTTCTGCTAACTCTTTGAACTTTTCTTCAGCTTTTTTATCACCTGGATTGCGATCAGGATGATATTGCATAGCGAGCTTACGATAAGCTTTTTTAATCACGTCGCCGTCAGCATTCCGTTCGACACTCAGAACTTGGTAATAATCTAATTTGGTACTCATAGCGTACAACTATGATATTTTTTTAAAAAACGTCAACTGGACAATTGGAATTTAGTGGAATTTTTTTACTTCTTAAGAGATTTACGCTGAGATTCGATATCGGCGATTTTATCTTTGAGTCGTTTGATGATTTTTTCATCCAGATTGCTTGCAATCATGCCTTCTAAAATCTGCTTTGAGTACTGATCTTCGCCGTTATCCATAGCAATACGTCCGGCTAAACTGAAAACCCAAGCCGGCGCGCCGTTTTGTGCGGCTTTTTCATAAAGTCGAGCCGCCTTGGTCTTGTTTTTTTCTTCATACAAAGCATGATAGGCCGCTGCGTAGGCCATGTTCCAATCCTTGGGGTAATGTCTCATGGCCTTATCGAATATCGCAGAGGCACCGGCGTAATCTGAAATAATCACCGTCAAAGCCAGTCCTGCCGCGCGGTACATCGCCGGCTCAAGCAAAGGATCCATCTCGGTGGCCAGATTTAAAGTTTGAAAGAGCCAAGATTTACCTTTGCATTCAGTCTCATTTGTTTTTTGTTCGCAGTAATCGAAATCTTGTAATGCTCGCAGCCAAAGACTGTCAGCAAGTTGATAGCTCATGCCTACGCTTAAATATTTTACTGCAAAAGGCGGCGGTAAATAGTCTGATCGCTTTTGTTCGCTGGGCCGTCTAAGAATTGTCGTGATAGAAAAAAAAACAATCGCCACGGTAATTAATTTTTTTTTATTTTAATGAATTAATTTTGTCATTTTTAAATTGTACCCATAGACAACAAAAAAAGAAAGCTGACTTAATGTCAGCTTTCTTTTTTTTGTAAATGAAAGTTAGATACTATATACCTGGAGATGTATTTGAGATCAGTTTATTTTGATTGATCGTCCATTGGTCGTTCACCGCATCCGTAACACT
>CALMPX010000082.1 GCA_937871355.1 uncultured Bdellovibrio sp. | reverse complement strand
TTCAGGCTGGTGAATTAGAAGCGATCTAGATCTAGAATTAAATTAATAATTAAATTAATTATAAAATAAAGGAGTTGGAAACAACTCCTTTATTTTATGGGCTCTAAAATGCAAAAAGCAGAGATGAACTTACTCAACTCTGCTTTACGAGCTTTCGGCGACTCTTTTTAAAAGGAGGTTCCGAATGCCGAATAAAATCCCATGGTACGGATTGTTTCGTCGTATTGGACGGGTAACTTTAGTGATTCTGAAAATAATTTTATTGTTTCTAGAAATTATTAAAAGCTATCTAGACTTTAGTTAATTGAGCGCGCTTTGATCATAGTTTCTTAAGTAAGGACCGAAGAAGGGACTTTAAATCCTTTTGCCGAAAGCTCAAGGAACCGTAATGTCATTGTTGGGTAGGTTCGCTTTTAGATCTTCAATTCAGCTTTGATTTTACTAATCAAACGAACTTCGTTCTGACGAACAGCTTCGCGGGATATTTTATATTTTTCGCCAATTTCTTGTAAAGTCAAAGGTTCGTCATTGAGAATACGTTCTTCAAGAATAATCATTTCTTTCTCGCTTAAATCGGGACGAACGCGTTCAATAGCTTCTTTCAATAATTCGATTTGTTCATCCAAAGCTAATTTATCGTCCATCGCCAGCGAGCCATCGTCTTTACGCAGTAATGATCCAAGAGAAATCCCATTGTCCTCATCACCCACGGGTTTGTCCATACTGACATCACGGCTGGTAATCCGTTTCACCATTTCGGTGATTTCATCTTCGGGAATTCCCAATTGATGAGAAAGTTCTAGAATACGATCTGGTGAAGACATTTGTTCAAGTTCGGCTTTTTGCTTTTGTAACTGATAGAAAAGCTTACGCTGATTAGCCGTCGTTCCGATTCGAACCATCGAAAATTGGCGCATTAAAAATTCTTGCATATAACCGCGAATCCACCAAACGGCGTAAGTGATCAGTCGATTGCCTTTGTAGGGATTAAATTCTTTCACGGCGTGCATCAGGCCAACGTTGCCTTCTTGAATCAAATCAATCATACGATTGGAAAACTTAGAGTATTCTGCGGCGACTTTAACGACAAAACGTAAATTTGATTTAACGAGAAGTTCTCCGGCCGCGGGGTCTTTCGTGTCGTAATATTTTTTTGCGACTTTTTGTTCTTCTTCTTTTGATAGAACCGGATATTTGCGAACTTCGTTTAAGTACATTGTCAGAAGATTTTTCGTCGAAGCCGGCAATTGCGAAGAGGGGCCCGGCGAGACCAACTCTGCAGGCAAATAGCTGTCTTCGGTCGCAATATCTAACGGCGTGGCTGAGTCATTAATTTCAGTGGAGACTTCGATGACTTCGTGATCATCGCTGACAATTTCAGCTGTTACGGATTTAGCCACCGGCACCGGTTTCGTTGAGACCTTTTTTTGAGGTTTTTTGGCTTTAGAGGGTGAGGTTTTGGCGGTCATTATTTAAATATTTATTCTTTTTGTAAATTGTCTAGGTGAAGTACTAAGCTTTAAAAACTTTTTTAATGTTTTTTTCGACGATTTCCTGAATTTTTCCCTTAAAAAGAACTAAGGCGAAGGGAATATCAATTTCGACCTGGACGTT
>CALMPX010000081.1 GCA_937871355.1 uncultured Bdellovibrio sp. | reverse complement strand
TGGTGATGCGTTGACTATTGTCAGTGCTTTAACAGCGGCTATACAAATAATTCTTATTGGTATTTACGCTAAAACTTGTATCAGTCCATTTCGCTTTAATAACTATCAGACGTTCTGGGCTTTCATCGCCTGCTCTCCTTTTGTCATCTATGAAACACAAACTAAAAATATCAGTTTATGGCCCGAGCATGTCACAAGCCTCGCTCTGTGGGGATTGATCCTTTTAGTTTTGACGGTCAGTATTTTGGCCTTTTATCTTCAAGTGAGCGCTCAAAAAAATCTCCCAACGGCAACCGCCAGTATGTTGTGTTTACTTGAGGCTCCTTTTTCTTTTCTTTTCGCTACACTTTTACTTAAAGAAAATATCTCGCCGATTCAAGGCTTTGGCGCTTTTATTATTATCACCAGCGCCTTTTTGTCCGTTTACTTCGAACAAAAAAAATCAACGCCATAGACACCCTCATCACCGCCTTGTTCATATTTTTAACGAAGTAACATATTTCGTCTAGGCCAACTCATTCACGCCTAGGCAAATACTTAAAACGCCTTTATAATCATGGCTATAACCAATATACGCGTACCAAACTGGTACAAGTCTCGCATGACCATGGTTAGGAGATTTATATGAAAATCATTCTGAGTTTAATCACCTTTATTTTACTTGCTACTCAATTAAATGTGGCTCAGGCCTACACACTTCTTGATTTAAAAGCCAAAGCCATAGAAGCCGGCATCTCTCGCGCTCAATACGACATCATGATAGCTCAATTTAAAAATTACGATAAACTTAAAGCTGCGGCCAATCAGAAAGCAAGTGAGCACAAGGATCTTGTTGGATCTCAAGTTGTGGGAAATAAAAACTATGTGATGTTTATCGATTTCTCACTTTCTTCAGCAGAAGAAAGACTCTATGTTGTTAATCTTGTAACTGGTAACATCTCTAAGTTTTTAGTCACTCATGGCATGGGATCAGACATCAATCACAATGGTTATGCTGAATCTTTCTCGAATGAAGATAACTCTCATAAAAGTTCTTTAGGACTTTACATTTCAGCGGGTATTTACGTCGGTAAGCATGGAGAATCCGTTCGTCTGCATGGATTAAGCTCGACCAATTCAAATGCGCTTGAACGGGCCATCGTTATGCACGCCGCAAGTTACGTTTCTGAAGATATTGCAGACTCTCAAGGACACATCGGCCGTAGTCACGGATGCCCTGCGATGAATGCAGCCGATTGGAAATTATTAAAACCTAAAGTGAATGGTGGCGTTTTGCTTTTAGCTTATAACGAGAAGCTGGCCAAAAAAGCGAACTAATCAGCTCGAAACTGGAAAATAAATCTTCAAAAAACTGATCAATGTTTTAACGAAATAAAAAACAATCAAGTGAATTCGGAATCTGCCGAAAACACTTGTATGAGAATACTAGCCTTAAGCCTAATACTTGCGAGCCTTTGGTCCTGTGCTAAAACAGGATTTGAACCTGCCAAATCGAATTCGGCCGCTAACGGTAATGGAGCCACGGGAACACCCGAAGAACCCCCGACCGAAGTACCGCCGGTGACCGAACCAGCTTACAAACCACAAGCTCTGGCTTGGGAAACCAAGGTGGCGGGATCGGCGGCTTGGTCGCAGGCCATTTACGACGTCATTCAAAGCGAAGAGCCACAAATGCTCGGACAGAACGTCGCCGATGACGTAGAAACTTATTGTCCAAAATACCGTACGCTCAGCGACGATCAACGTTTAAACTTTTGGGGACAATTATTTGCTGCAGTCGCAAAATATGAAAGTGGCTGGAAGCCATCATCACGCATGGTCGAAACCACCATGGGAACTGATCCTTTGACCGGTCGTCAAGTCGCGAGTGAAGGACTATTGCAATTATCTTATCAAGATGAAAATAGTTATAAACTTGATTGCGGCTTTGATTGGACTAAAGATAAATTATTATCTGACACCGACCCTAAGAAAACTATTTTTGATCCAAAAAATAATTTACGCTGTGGAATTAAAATTATGGCTCGCCAATTAAAAAATAAGCGCGCCATTGGGTTAAGCAGTGGCGTATACTGGGCCGTCTTAAAAGTTGGCGGCAAGTACACAAAAATATCAGAAATTTCTGCTATCACGAAGACTTTAACATTTTGTAAGTAATTATTTGCTGGAAATAATTTCTGATCGAGCGGCCACAATGACCGAATCTGGAGGCAAATCTTTCATCACGACAGAATTCGCTCCGATTTTACTTCGATCACCAATTGTTATCGGTCCTAGAATTTTTGCTCCGGTTCCAATCAAGACGTGATTCCCTACCGTCGGATGACGCTTAACCGGATCGAATTTAACGCCACCTAACGTTACGCCGTGAAAAATAATACAGTCATCGCCAATGATAGCTGTTTCACCAATAACACAACCTACACCGTGATCGATCACTAAACGCTTGCCAATCTGAGCTCCAGGATGAATTTCAATACCGGTAATGGTGCGAGTGATATCGGCAACAAAACGAGCGATAAAAAACAATCGAATGCTATAAAGAAAATGAGCGATGCGATGAATAAAAATAGCACGTGGTCCTGGGTAAAGAAAAAAAATCTCTAGCAATGATTTTGCCGCAGGATCATAGTTCTTATAAGCTCTTAAAAATTCTAACATCAAATCCACTTTCCTTTTAAGTCTTCCAGATAAAAATACCTCTCTAAAAATTCACTGTATCGTGACCACTTCTCGCCGCTTTGTCTTTCCTGTGTCACGAAATTAAAAACTTGATCGACTTTAGAATCAAACTCATCAACCATAGCAATAACCAGGGCCTCAGGAAACATGGGAAGCTTAGGCGAACCATATTCAATTTTACCATGATGAGATAAAACAATATGCTTTAAAATTGTTTTTAAATCTTCGGGAAAACCTAATATTTTAGCCGCTTTTTTGTCAATGAGTTCACATGCTAAACTCATGTGACCTAACAACTGACCTTTTTCCGTATAAAAAATCTGATCATGCGAAGTGATTTCAAGTTCCCAAACTTTACCCAAATCATGAAATAAAGCGCCAAACATTAATAAATCTTTATTCAAAAAGTTATAGTGATTTCCCATAAAATCCATAATTTGGCAAATCGAGACGATATGTTGCAACAACCCGCCGCGTTTGGCGTGGTGAACAGTTTTCGCAGCCGGCGCGACAAGAAGCTTCGCTTTGATGTCCTCATCATTAATACAATCTAAACACAACTGTTTAATCGATGGCGCTTGAATTTTTTCTATAAAGCCCAATAATTTAATTAAGAGCACAGACGTATCTATTTTTTCAGTTTCTAGAATATAATCTTCTTTATTTAAATTCATATCATTGGCATTTTCTAAACGATGAATGACAAATTGTTTTTTTTGATTATAAATCTGTACAATTCCTTTAACTTTTACCAGATCGCCAATTTCGAACAAGCTACTGATCGCATCAACATTATCCCACAAGCGAGCATCTAACTGTCCAGTTTTGTCGGCCAAAAGAGCCGTTAAAAATAATTTTCCATTTTTACCAGTTCCGGTGTTTTTATCCTTTACGATGAATATGCGGTCTATGACTGGATCCTTATCAATTAAATTTTTCACAGGAATAAGAGTGGTTATTGAGCT
>CALMPX010000080.1 GCA_937871355.1 uncultured Bdellovibrio sp. | reverse complement strand
ACTTGTTTTTAAACCGATCAAAGAAATTTTTTTTTTTTTTTTCAAATTTGCTATTTGCGGGGGAGCTCCTCTGAGTGAAGATTTGGGAACGCTCTTCTCTCTAATGGGCATAGATGTTCTCGTCGGTTATGGCTTAACCGAAACTTTTGCCGCAGTCACCATCAATACAATTAAACATCAAAAAGCGGGAACCGTTGGAAAACCGATTGGCGATGTCAAAATCAAATTTGATGTTGATGGCGAAATTCTTGTTAAAACAAAAAAAGCACTTAAAGAGTATTACAAAAACCCCCAGGCCACGGCCGAAGCATTTACTGAAGAGGGGTACTTTCGCACCGGAGATATTGGCGAATTTACTGAAGAGGGGTATTTAAAAATTACGGATCGAAAAAAAGATTTGATTAAAACATCAGGCGGAAAATATGTGGCACCTCAAAAAATTGAGAACATGTTGAAACAAAACGCCTCGATTTCTCAAGTTTTAGTCGTTGGTGATAATCAAAAGTATATCTCAGCCATTATTAATTTAGAAATTCTAAATCCTGATGCCGCCATGCTAGAACAAATCAAAAAATTTATTCAACACGTGAATTCCAATCTTCCGAGTTATGAAACCATCAAAAAATTCGAAATCATAACCGAGCCTTGGACCACGGATAATGGATTTTTGACTCCGTCGATGAAAGTCAAACGTAAGCTATTAGAGAAGAAGTATTCAAAATTAATTGAGAAACTCTATCAGCAGTCGTAAATTCATTATTTGATATTAAAACTTGAAATATGATCAACCAGTGTGGGCATGTCGATAAATGGGTTTCGATTACCTTGCTCGAGCTGAACCGCTGTATTGCGATCGCGCTCAGCTTGATCAATAGGATCTTCAATATTCCAGCGGCGTAAAGCCAATTCTTGCTGCGAAGAAATTTTTAGCTGATAACGAGTAGCAAAGTAAAAAATAGCACGTGCGACATTTCCACGGTGATTGGTCGGCGCTTCAAAGACCGTTTCGCCATCAGCTTGCTGACCTAATTTTCCAATAGGACATTTCAAGGCAAACTTTGGAATCAATACATCGCCAAAATCATAACTGGAACGGCGATTATTCATTTCAGAGTCCGTAGGGTATAAGTGATGTAAATCAGATTTCTGAGTTTCTTTAGGAAATTTAGCTGTAAATTTACTTTGAGGCCAAGTGTGTTCTGTATTTATAACATTCCCAGAGTTCGGGGCCATCATCGTCCCAA
>CALMPX010000079.1 GCA_937871355.1 uncultured Bdellovibrio sp. | reverse complement strand
GTCTGGAGTTCAGCATGTGCTCTTCCGATCTTTAAGAATTTTTGGGCTCCGATCAAAGGCCAAAAAGTCGAAGTCAAAGTGGCTTTCAAAGAGCCCATGAGTATTTTACCGACGATTGAAAATGTTCAATTAACTTCGTTGGTAGGATCGGACAATAATAACTTTGCCATGCAAGAAGAAAAAGTCGTTGGCGTTGATTTAAGAATCACGGACGCTAAAGATCCGGCCGATTCTCAGTTGCCAAGTGATTTATTATTCACGGTTCAAGTTTTAGTCGATGGAAAATTGCATCGTACTTTTGACATGAGAGCAGAAGTTTCAGTTGAAATTGCTAAAGATTATAAAGCTAATGGAGTTACTTCTATTCCTATATCTGGCAAATTAGAGCGCGGAATGAAAAAATTTATTGTGGATGAAATCTATGATAATAATCAAGATGCGCGTGATTATTTTGCTTTAGTTCAGAATGAGACTATTTTTTAAATTTCACTTATGAAATATGAAAATGGTAAATACAATATTACTCCAGCAAAGGAAGTGCCCTTTGGAGAAAATATTAAAAAAACGCAGCCCTACAGTCGTATCCGCATTGATATCGATGGTGATGGTAAATCAGAGTATGTTTTAGGTCTTCAAGAATTTAAAGATGCTGGTGGCATGTTCAATTTAGGTGACTACACGATGCATTTCTATATCTTCGATGATCAAATGAAGCTAAAGAAACACGCCGCATTCTACGATAACCGCGCACTGATCTCTTTAGATTTTACATGGATGAAAGTGGGAAAAGAATTAAGACCCGCTTGGATTGCGCTGGGTAAAAAAGTCGTCAAGAAATATGATGTGACTGATTTGTGGCAAACCAATGAGGATGAAACACCTAAGTTAGGTGAAGATGATATTCGGTTATATTACTTAGATGAAAACTATAAATTAGCGACAGTGGACTCTGTGGATGGATCCAAAATCGTCGATATCTTGCAGCCACGTATTGAAAACGTAAAGCAGGGTATTCTTCCAGTACTCTTAGCGAAAAATTTAGGTACGGAAACAAAACCGTCGTATTTAAATAATTTTTCAATTGGTTGGGTGACGGCGGGTAAATTAGCAGAAACAAAAACAGCATTGAAAATGAGTACGACGATGAATTATCGTAATTTAGTCGATACTAAAAAAGATAAATCAGTGAGCTTATCTCAAACTTCAGATGAGTTTTTAGGAACATTTTGGTTTGGTTTTGATGCTCATCAAAAACAGCGTGTAACGATGGTCGACTACAAAACGAATTCCTTAGTAGACATGATGTTATCTGACGAGCGCAGTTTATTCGATGCTCCCTTAAGAGTTCGTGCGGCCTATTCAAGCGCGACAAAAAAAGGTGTGTTCTTAATCACGAACACTGAAATTGAATATCATGATTTAATTGACAGTTCGGTGGCACGATCATCTTTGAATAAGTACACATTCTTTGGTGATGATTTGATCGTGGATCTTCAGTTCCCCGTTTCGATTGCTCAAAAGAATGGAAAAGATAAAATTCCGGCGTTGTTTACGACAGAAGGAAGTGGATTATCGAAGGGTGTAAGATTTTTAATTCCTACGAAAATTGGTAACGGTAAAAATTACAAAATGATCTCTCCGGCACGCCTTCGCCTGACTTCTCCGCAAGGATGTAAAGCCACGGACGCCCCGGTTTACATTAATGGCGGGTACAATATGGACTACGATTGTGGTGACCAAATGCTTAGATTTAAACTGGTTTATTAAAAACGGAGTATTTTTGAATATTATTAAAGCAAGCCGTATTCATTTTACATAAAACTGGTGTCACAAAAGCTGTCACCAGTTTTGCAACAGACAGCGGCATACAATAATTGTGAAACTTTTAAACCAAAATGGGGGAATTATGAAACTAGTTACGAAAAATATTTTGATGACAGCTTCGGCATTATTAGCCTTAGGCTTGTTGTCTTCTTGTACAATTACTGCGGGTACATACAGCGGTAACGGTGGCGATACGGTGTATTACCCGTACGAAACTGTTTACGGAGATGCGTGTAAAGGTTCAGAGCCGACTCCAGGTTGTACGTTCTCAACTAAGACAGGACAACGTGTTACTGTTTCTTCAGATCCTGCCTACAATCAAGCCGGTTACGGTTCTGATGACATGTGGTATGTCACTTTCGATTCTCAAGGTCGCGCCGCTGTTTATAATGATTTAGGTCAATTCCAATATTACGCCGACATCAGCCAATTCGCTGGTTACGTGGGTGGAAATTCAATCGGAGTTGGTACTTCTGGTTTATATTGGGAAAACGTTTCTAATAAAACATACTGGTTTGGTAAAAACGGAGTATTATATTCGGCTAACCAAGGTTCTTCGAACTACGGTCAAGCCATCAACAATAAAGACGCGAGTAAAGCAACAGATGTTAACTCTAAAGCAATCAACTCTGACATCAACAAAAAGTTGATTAAAGCGGGTGCGGCTAAGTTAGTTAAGCAATACGGTTTATCAACTTCAAAA
>CALMPX010000078.1 GCA_937871355.1 uncultured Bdellovibrio sp. | reverse complement strand
CGTAAATAAGTCTAGGCAGATTTCGGTCTGTCCACAAAAGGAGACTTATGAAAAAGTCAGTTTTTTTAAAAAGTGTATCGATTGTACTTTTAGGTAGCGTGATCATGGCTAACAAAAAGTGCGACAAAACTCCTGAGCCTCGCCAACTAAAGAAAAATATTAAAGTCGTTGGCATGAGCGCTTCTACCTTTTTAGATAGTTCTGGCTTTAGTTTCTCAGAAACGGCCCAGAATCAACTTTCAGGCGTCTTCTTTGAATCGAATGAATTCTTTGAACGTAATACTTATCCTTCGTATAAAGATACGGACAATTTACCCGAAGTCAAAACTTCAGACTTTCAAAAAGCTTCCATGGTGGCTGATGTTAACGCCAAAGCTAATGAGCAATTACAATCATGGTTTCCCGACATCGAAACAGCAGAAAATTTCTCGCGAAAAGCCCAATTATCACAGGAATCAAGTTGTATGATTTCTCGTCCGCAACATTTGTTGTTGGGAAAAATAAATGCGTTAGAAGCATTTAATGGTGGAGGTTTGCAATTCGGCTTCAATGGAGCGACAGCTTCCTTACCATTCTCGGCGGGACTTAATTTTAAAATAGATAAAATGAGAATGGATTTAAGTATGCACGCTTTTGATCCGTGGACTCAGGAACAAATGGGTAGTGTGAACTCAGAGGTTTTCAAAAAAGACTACAAAATAGGTTTTAACGTTACCATTTATGGTGTGTCGATCGGCCCTGAATTTTACCGTGCTACAGGTATGGCCGAAACAGTACTTAAAGGTTTAAAGAAAACGGTTAAAGATATGTATAATAAATTAGCCGACCTACCAAGACAAGACTGGCAAACGCGTGTATTATTAAGTCGTGATAACTACGTCGTTATTGTTGGTGGTGCGGAATTAGGTATTAAAAAAGGTGATCGATTTCAAATCGTCAATGAAGTCCACGATTGGATGGGAGAACCTTGCGGTGAGTCTTCAACTTTGATGGGTTCAGCCACAGTGACAGCAACGCCATGGATTGTGGAAATTGAAGATGCCGGAAACCTTATGTCTAAAGCTAAAGTGATTAATATTGATGAAAACACTTCGATTAACGTTGGCGCTCTTGTAACAGTGGATAAATTAGTCGAAGACCCAGTTCCGGATAAAAAATAAGCCCTATAGCCGAAATTAAAAATTAAGTATTTAAAAAGGCCGTCCTGATTAATTTCAGTGACGGCCTTTTCTTGTCTCGGTGTAAAACAAGTCGACAGAGAGATCGACTCAAAATGTGTATATTGGATTTAAACGAGGAATAGTTCTCGCAATTACCTTTTTGAGACAAAGCTTGAATAAAGGGAAATGTATCCCACAAGCTTAAAACGATTTGGAGACGCTGGTTATGAAAAACACAATTTTGAAATTCTTAGTGATTTGCTTAATGACTCAATCTTATGTGGTCGGCGCATTTGCCCAAGCAAACACCGGGCCTCTTGATTTAGATAAGTTACAAATGATGGTTGAGTCAGGTGAGCTCGTAGCGAAGCTTAAATCAGGTGAGTTGTCTCAAGATCAATATGAATATCAATATAATACCTATGTCGATTTAATTGAATCAGGTGGTGAGACGGCTTTCGTCAAGCCAGCAGCAGAGCGTGAATTTGAAACTATTGCTGATGAGGCTTTGGCTAATGATAAAGACTTTAAAGACATTGGTTCCGTTTCAAATGTGGATGAATTGCAAACATATTCAGATAAGCAAGTTGCCGGTTATGGTGACTGGGGTTTTCACTTTGTTTACATCGGTAAAGACGGATCACGAAAAGTTTTAACAGCTAGAAAAATGAATACGCCAGTTCGTCCGGCTTCGACGATGAAATTATTTTCGACTAATTTAGCTTTTGATTTAGGTACATACAATCTTGGTAGTATGAAAGAATTGTTACAACACAGTCGTAACGGTATGGCCGATTCTGCATTAAGATCCGCGGCTAAATCAAGTCAGTACACAAATTTCGTTATCCCAGCTGATAGTTATTTGAAGACTCCAGGTTTATTAGGATATTCAATGTATGATTCAACTGAGCGTAAGAGCCAAATCATTGATGCGACAATTCTAAAAGGTTGCGCGATTATGAAGTCTGTTTATTCGAGCTTAGAAGACAGCTCAAAGTTTCACTCCGTTAACGGCAGTGGATTACAGTCCTCTGGCAAAGATACTGAATTGCAAGAAAACAAAGTCACTCCTCGTTTAGAGACCGCATTATTAGAAAAGATTTTAGCAAATAAAGAAAAATACGCTAAATATAAATTATTACTACCAACTCCAGGTGGATCAGGAACATTAGCTGCTCGCTTTAAATCGGGAAGAACGTTAGCTAAAATTTACGCTAAAACAGGTACTTTAGGTGCGACTAAAGCTTTAGCGGGTTTTGCTGAGACTTCTAAAGGCACGATCGTTTTCTCGGTTATCGGAGATCATTTAAAAGGAATGGGCGTAGCTGAAGCTATGTCGGGTCCTATCGAAAATCTCGTTTTCGCTCACATTAAATACTTAAAAGATAAGGGTTTATAATCTAACCGGGGCTTTCAGTTTTTAGTACTTCTTTGGGAAAACGTGTGTTAATTGAAGGGCATGTTTTCTGGAATAGTCGAAGCTCAAACTCAAATTCTAAGCACCCAATCAGAAGAAAATGCGAATAGTAAAACTATTCGCATTTTTGTTAATAAACCCGTCTCATTTGATGATCTTAAAAAGGGCGACAGCATTTGTACGAATGGTGTTTGTTTGACGATTGAAGACTACAATCAAGATCATATTCAATTTTGTCTTGGTGCTGAAACTCTTTCGGTTCTGGGCGATTCGTTTTCTCAATGGAATCAATACCCGTTAAATTTAGAACGCTCGATGAAGTTGGGTGATCGCATTCATGGTCATTTAGTCACAGGTCATGTTGATGGTTTGGGGAAAGTAACTGGATCCTATCAAGATGGTGAATGTTGGCAGATTATTATTCAAATTTCCACAGACATTAAAAAATTTTTCAGGAAAAAAGGCTCAATCTGTTTGAATGGGGTCAGCTTAACGGTGAACGACGTTCAAGATGATCTTGTGGCAGTTTGTTTAATTCCCGAAACGATAACGATGACGAATCTCGCAAAGATTCCCGTGGGATCATACATGAATGTTGAATCAGATTATTTAGCTAAAGCCTATTTTCAATTAAAGGTAAAATAATGAGCGATTTTTTTTCAACCGAAGAAATTTTAAAAGATTTCAGTCAAGGAAAATTTGTTATTCTTATTGATGATGAAGATCGAGAAAATGAAGGAGATCTCATTATCGCTGCACAATTTAGTCGTCCAGAGCATATTAATTTTATGGCCACACATGGACGTGGCCTCATTTGTTTAGCTATGACCTCACAGCAAATTAATCAATTGAAATTACCCATGATGATTTCTCGTGATCACAGCACTTCTCAAATGGAAACTGCATTTACTTACAGTATCGAAGCTAGCTCCGGGGTCACGACGGGAATTTCTGCAGCTGATCGTGCTCATACCATTTACGTGGCTATTCAAAAAGATGCAAAACCCTCAAGTGTCGTTTGTCCGGGGCACATTTTTCCTTTAAAAGCGAACGACAACGGCGTTATTGGTCGCGCGGGACATACCGAAGCGGCCGTGGATCTGGCTAAACTGAGTCATCTCAACCCGGCGGCCGTCATTTGTGAAGTGATTAACATCGATGGAACTATGGCTCGCGTGAAAGATCTCATTCGATTTTCTCACCTTCATCAAATTAAAATAGGAACGATTCAAAATCTCATTGAATACAGAAAGCAGCACTCTATATGAAAAAAACTAAAACAGCCCAAAAAACTTCGTCTCGTCGTCCGCCAAAAATGAAAATCGGCGTCGTGACCGCTCGATTTAACTTTGAAATCACCGAAAAACTAGAAGAAGGTGCACTGAGTTTTTTAGATGAAATCGACGCTGATGTTTTTGCTGTTCGTGTTCCAGGGGCTGTGGAAATTGCTTTGGCCGCTCAGGCTTTGTTTGAATATCAAAAAGTTGACGGTGTCGTGGTTTTAGGTGCGGTCATTCGCGGCGAAACCACTCATTACGAAGAAGTTTGTCGTTCGGTCGAAAGAAACTGCTCAAGACTTATGCTGGATTATAAAAAACCAGTTGGTTTCGGTGTGTTGACGGTTGAAAATGAAGAGCAAGCCATTGAACGTGTCGGAGGGCTTCATGGCCATAAGGGGACTGAAGCTGCGCAAGTTGTCGTCGAGATGATTGGACTTCTGTCGGAAATCAAGAAAAAATAAGGAATGTCAAAAGACGAGAATGAAATAGCACCAGATCAAAATTTCGAACTGAGCGTAAAGCCTCAGGTTGAAGTCCGTAAGCGCAAGCGTGAAATGTTCCTTATTTTTTCAATCTCGTTGTTGCTGGTTATTTTGGTCAGTTTAGAAGTTTATGTTTTTCGTTCAGGACAAAGTTTACCAGCACCTTATGTTATTTATTTTATTGCACTGGTTAACTTTAATCTTGTTCTCGTTCTCTTCTTATTATTTCTTATATTTCGTAATGTCGTTAAAATTTTCTTAGAGCGTCGAAGTAAATTCTACGGTTCAAGTTTAAAATCAAAATTGACTATTGCCTTCGCTGCCTTTTCTGTTATTCCGACAGCACTCGTTTTGATTATTTCAGTATTTTATTTGAATAGTAGTTTTGAGAAGTGGTTCTCACAGCGTATGGCCGGTGTTCTTAAGAATGCCTCAGAAGTCGTTGACGCCTTTGTTTCTCAAGAAAAAAGTAAGGGATTTGAATATGGCCAAGAGATCGCGGATCTTCTTCAGAATACACCGTCACAACAGCAAGACGAATTGATCGCTCAAAAACAAAAAGATTATAAATTAGATGCCTTAGAATATTATCCTGATATTTTATCAGATCGCATTATTGCTCAAGATCAGGAAAAAGTTTCCACACTTATCCCACGTGTGAATATTGAGTCTTTAAAAAAAGTAATTCAGTTCAAAGCTCAAAGTAGCTACGTGCAAGTTTTCTCAGACGCCCACTTGCTCAGACTTATGGTACCTCTGCAAAAAAACACCTCTGGCGTGATCGTGGTTACAAAAGTTTTGAGTCTTTCATCAGAAGCCAGTTTCAATGATATCATCGGATCGTATTCAGAATTTGAAAGTAATCTTAGTATTCAGACGCCGTTGAAATCCATGTATTTCATCATGCTCATCGTGATGTCACTGGTGACCTTATTTGCTGCCGTGTGGTTTGGTTTCCATTTGGCGAAACAGTTGTCTGTGCCGTTAGTTCAGTTGGGTCGAGCCACTAAAAAAGTCGCCGGTGGAGATTACTCGCGCGTGGCGATTCAATCGGGGAGTGATGAAATCAACAGTTTGATTGGTCACTTTAATCAGATGATCACACAGCTTTCATCTTCCGAATTAGAATTACAACAAACATTAAAAAATCTTCATCAGTATACAAAGTATGTTGAAATCGTTCTAACAAATGTCAGCGCCGGAGTTATTTCAGTTGATATGTTCGGATTGGTAACGACGATGAATCGTCGCGCCAGCGAGCTTTTACAAGCGGATTCAGCATTCTCTATAGGTAAACATGTTAAATTATTATTGAGTGAAGAAAATTATAAATTATTTTCAGGTTATGTGCGTTTGATGCGTGAAAATAATCTTTCAAGTTTAGAAAAAGAAATCAAACTTGAAATCAACAAAGAAGCCATACCTCTTTCTATTCATATTTCAATTTTAAAAAATGAACTTCAAGAAGAAATTGGTCGGATTCTGGTCTTTGATGATATGACCATGATCGTGAATGCTCAGCGTGCAGCGGCTTGGTCAGAAGTCGCTCGTCGTATTGCGCACGAAATTAAAAATCCTTTAACGCCAATTCGCTTAGCCGCGGAACGCATGCATCGCAAATATTCATCGGCTATTTCGGACAAGGCCTTTGATGAATCGATTCAGATGATCGTATCACAGGTTGATGAGATGAAAAATCTGGTTAATGAATTTAGCCAGTTTGCACGCATGCCGCAACTTAAACCTATTTCCGGCAACCTCAACGACGTTTTAACCAAGGCCAGCAAAATCTATAAAGATAATAATAGCCAAGTTATTTTTGAAGAAAAACTGGATTCGACTATGCCCGATTTCAAATTCGACCCTTCTCAGATGAATCGTGTATTCATGAATTTAATTGATAATGCAGTTATGGCCACCAGCGAGGCCTCAGAGCCTAAAATTAGTATTTTGACTGAATATAAAGCTGAACATCGGATTATTAAGATCACAATTTCAGATAACGGCATGGGGATTCCAGTGCGAGATCGCGTCAAAGTTTTCGAGCCGTATTTTTCGACAAAAGAAAAGGGTACCGGCTTGGGATTATCGATTGTTAAAAGCATCATCGAGGACCACAGCGGCGTCATAAGAGCTTTGCCAAATGAACCGACCGGGACTAAAATGTATATCGAACTTCCAGTTTCAACGTAAGGACAAATTGTGGAAATTTTAAAAACATCGTCAGGCAGTCATCATTTGCATGCCAGTAAAAACAAAACTCACATCCTCATTATTGATGATGAGGGACCTATTCGACAGGTTTTATCAGAGAGCTTACGAGACGAAGGATACTTTGTCACCACTTCGACAGATGGTGAAGCCGGCTTAGAGGCATTGAAAAATGAAAAGCCGGATATTTGTTTTCTTGATATTTGGATGCCTAAACTGGACGGTATCGAGGTTTTAAAAAAAGCAGCTCCTTTGTATCCCGACACCAGCTTTATTATGATATCAGGTCATGGAACAATTGAAACTGCGGTTAAATCAACTCGTATTGGTGCTTGG
>CALMPX010000077.1 GCA_937871355.1 uncultured Bdellovibrio sp. | reverse complement strand
GTCTGAAAAATTTTAAGAATTCGCTTTTTAAATTACAGAGCAACCATCGTAATAGTCACACTCATCGAGAATACGCCAGCTAGTGGTAAAGATGAACTTGTTCCACCCCAGTTCGCAACGAGTTTGCAATCTTCTTCGATACCGCTACCCACAAGTGGATTGGCCGCTGTTGATTTATAGTCGACTCCGGCTTGTGTTAAGGTGACTCCGGGTGTAGCCAATGTTGTTGTATCTAAAGATGTACAAGCTCCTGTGACAGCAACTTTGAAAGCTGTACCGAATGAGTAAGCCCCTGAAGCATTTTCTGGACTACCAGATGCCGTGCTGCTGGCTATTTAGATGCTGGCTGCATTTTCATTAAATTTGAAATGTAAAATACCAATCAATCGATCTGTGACGGAAACTCCAGGAGTTAAATCTAAATCTCCAGGTAATCCTCGAGCTGTGACACTGAAGACTTCCGGAACATTTCCGCTGAGGTTGATTGAAGCAACTGCGCTATCGCCTGATCCGGCGAAGGCATTGTTACTCAGGAGCAGAGAAACGATGACTGCTAAATTTCGAACGTAGCTTGCAATTTTATACATTTGATACTTCCTTTTGTTACGTACTGTGGCGTTAGTTGCAAACTCGCAAGAAACGCTGGTTAAAGACTGTATCGGTTCTATTTTCCTGAACTTGAGTCTTGGCATGATTTTTTTAAAAATATCTTATGATTTATGAAAGAACTAGACCTATGGCTAGGGTATCATTTAGATACGTCCTTTTAACTAGTAAAGAATAAAAAAGGTTACACGATCTTTAGGGCGAGTTATTCTTAATATGGGACGTCATTATAATATGTAGACTCTGAAAGTGGCCAATAAATATATTATGCGCTTTGCTATAAATGTTCTGCTCTCTATGAGTTTTTCTTGTTTGGTCTTCGGCCAAACTGGTTTTGTTGCATCTAAAACAATTTTATATAAAATCGCTCCTGGTACCAAATCAATCATGCAAGTGGCCCGAGATGTCTACGGTGATGAAAGAATTTGGAAAGACATTGTCCTGTGGAATAAAATAAATCCTCCGTATTCGATCAAGGCTGGTCAAATTCTGAGTTTAAATCGAATTGACGTAAAATATAAAGTCTCAGAGAAGGCTCCTCTTTTATCGATGATTGCCTTAGAAAATTACGGGAACGTAAAAATGGCTCCTATTATTGCACGTTGGAATGGTCTCTCTCCGCAAGCGCAGCTTAAAGTAGGACAAATCTTAACATTAAAATTACCTCCGTCTTTATTTTTAAATGATCGTCGCGCCATGCTTGTAAAAATTTGGAAAAAATTTAAACGTGACGATATGGTCGCTCGTATCGAAAGTGAAGCCGTGCCATTAAAGACAGTGGCTGTGAAAGCTCTAGTCCAATCGATATCAACAAAAGCACTGGAAGAATCAGTCAAAGTGAAGATACCACAGGAATCGATGATTGCAAATCCGCCAGAAGAATCCGTGACGGTGAAAGCTCCGGTAGGATCAGTAACTGTGAAACCCCCGATTGAATCGGTGACGGTGAAAGCCCCGGTAGAATCAGTAACTGTGAAAGCCCCGGTAGAATCGGTGACGGTGAAAGCCCCGGTAGAATCAGTAACTGTGAAAGCCCCGGTAG
>CALMPX010000076.1 GCA_937871355.1 uncultured Bdellovibrio sp. | reverse complement strand
CTTTGAGCATTCTCACGGTTAACAATATTAGGCCCGGTTGATTCAAAAACATCTGCGATTTTTTCAACGGTAATTTTCGTACCATCAGGCATAGTTTTAATTGGAGTGTTTTTAATTAACTCTAGATCAGATCTGGATTTCTCATCAAACCGCATAAGAACATCAATATTTTTTTGACCTTCTAAAATTTGTCCTACGACTTCGCCTTGAAGTGCCTGCTCCATCAACTTCGCCAAATCACCTATCACAATTCCATATCGAGCAGCTTCTTCTCGCAAAAGCTGTATTTTAACTTGAGGAATCAATACCTGTTGCTCTGTTTGTAAATCGACTAATCCTTTTGTTCCTTCGATGGCTGCTTTAATTTCAGCTGCCTTGGCACGTAGTACGGTTAAATCAGAGCCAAAAACTTTGATGGCGATTTCAGCGCGTACTCCTGATAATAAATGATCCAGTCTGTGTGATATAGGCTGACCTAAATTAATAAACACTCCTTCAATCGTCGATAAATTTGTTCTGATTTCATTAAGCACAAGTTCTCGTTTACGTCCATCTTCTTTAAAATCCACATCTATCTCAGACGAGTGAACACCTTCAGCATGCTCATCTTGTTCGGCGCGCCCTGTTCGACGCGAAACCGATTTCACTTCAGGTGATTTCAAAATAAGTTCTTCAGCGCGCTTTCCTAATTGATTCGATTCATCTAACGATATACCCGGCTGAGCCATCATAGAAATTGTGGCTGTTCCTTCATTAAATTTAGGTAGGAAATCTCTTCCCATCGTAAATGATAAAGCCACTGCACCTATAAATAAAATAGAAGCCACGCTGATCACAGTTTTTGGATGCAGAAGCGATTTGTGCAAAATCTTGGTATCGATTCTTTTTAGAAACTGAACAAGTCTTCCGTCTTTATGCTCTAACAAGTTTCCTTTAGTTAATAAATACGAGCACAAAGCTGGCGTCACTGTTAGTGAAACGACCATTGAAGCTAACAAAGAAATAATGTACGAAATACCCAGCGGAATAAAAAGCTTTCCTTCGATACCGCCCATACTAAATAATGGTAAAAAGACTAAGCATACTATCACAGTGGCTATTACGATTGAATTTCTGACCTCACTGGACGCTTCATAGATAACAACAAATGAATTTTGAGGTGTCTCTAGCCGTTTATTTTCACGAAGCCTGCGAAAAACATTTTCTACATCGACAATAGCATCATCAACCAACTCACCTATAGCAATAGCTAATCCGCCTAAGGTCATCGTATTAACCGATAGTCCAAAAATTTTAAAAACAATAGCTGTTAATACAAAAGATAATGGAATAGCCGTCATCGTTATCAACGTTGTTCTGAAGTTCAATAAGAATAAAAATAAAACGATGAGAACTAAAATAACACCATCACGAAGCGCTTCCTTAACATTTTCAATCGATGCTTCTATAAAATTAGATTGCTTGAAAAGATTTGGACTTAGCTCAACTCCTGAAGGCAAAGATTTATCTAAATCTTTCAAAGCTTCTTCAATCTTCTGAGTTAAATCTATAGTGCTAACTCCTGGCTGTTTCTGAATACTTATGATGACACCAGACTTGGCATTGACGCTGGCATCGCCTCGCATAGTTTGCGGCGCCTCAACGACATCAGCAATATCACGAACTAAAACTGGTTTCCCTAAATGCATTCCGACCACTGAATTTAAAATTTCTTCACGATCTCGTATGGCTCCTAAAACACGAATAAGCGATTCATTTTTTTCAATATTAATGAATCCACCGGTCGAGTTAAGACTAATTTCCGATAAGTTATGTTCGATATCTTCAACAGAAATTTGAAATTTTTGAATTTTATTAGCCGATAACAAAATTTGAAATTGACGTACTCCCCCGCCAATCGAAGTGACCTGGGCTACTCCAGGGATACTTAAAAGCCTCGGACGAATTGTCCAGTCAGCTATTGTTCTTAAATCCATTGGACTTATTTTATTATCTTTGGATGTTAAACCCACCAGTTGTATTTCACCCATAATAGATGAAATAGGTCCCATCACGGGACTAATTCCTTTTGGTAATTTTTCTTTTGCTAAATTTAATTTCTCTTGAACAAGCTGACGGTTTCTATAAATATCCGTTCCCCATTCGAACTCAGCATACACAATACTTAATCCAACACCTGAGCTTGAGCGAACTCGTTCAACTCCTGGCAGACCATTTAATGAAGTTTCTAGGGGATACGTCACTAAAGTTTCAACTTCTTCCGGCGCTAAGCCAGAAGCTTCAGTCATAATTGTTACTGTCGGGCGATTAAGATCAGGAAAGACATCGACTGGCAAATGCAACAATGTCCAGCTGCCATAAACTAATAAAAAGGCCGCCGCTGATACAACAAACATTCTATGACTCAGCGAAAATTTAATCATTCGATCTAGCATTTTATCCTCATTTTAAACAGATTCAATATAGCTATTGATGTCCATTATGACCGTCGTCAATTATTTCAAGCTTTAATGGCAGCAGATATAAAGCTTCTGATCCTTTGCTATCTTGTCTTGTGGCCATGACTTTGAGTTCACCTTTTTTAGTTAGATTCACTGATTTTGGAAACTCACACGAATAAAAATCTTTTTGCGGCTTACATTCTGCCTTAAACTGATTATTATAAGTTATTTCTAATTTTGACTTTTCTATTGAGGGATTTTTCCAATCAATATCGAGAAGATAAACTTTTAATTTATTTTTTCCATTTAAAACTAGTTCAGTGTGAAATGCCCCTGGCATTCTGATAAACCCTTTATGCGGGCCATATTTATCTTCGCCATGAGCCCATGACTG
>CALMPX010000075.1 GCA_937871355.1 uncultured Bdellovibrio sp. | reverse complement strand
TCGCTGAATACCTACATGCTGAACTGGAAAAAATATCTAAAACATCAGACCTGATCAAAATAACTCAACCAAGACAAAGCAACGCTGTATTTGCCGTTTTGCCAAAGAATTTGATCAAGCCACTTCGTGAGATTTTTTTCTTTTATGTCTGGGACGAAAATACCACTGAATGTCGCCTTATGACGAGCTGGGATACGGCCATTGATGACATCAATGGCTTTATCTTAAAATTAAAATCTTTAATTTAATTTTTTAATCTCATCCAAAATAAACTGGGCGTGACCTTCAGCTTTAACTTTACGATATTCAGCTTTCAAATTGAGTTTCTCATCAAAAATAAAAGTTGAACGCTCGATTCCCATGACTTTTTTACCATACATATTTTTTTCTTTGATCACATCAAAATATTTACAAAGGGCTTCATCTTCATCGCTTAATAAATCAAATTTAAAATTAAATTTTCCACAAAATTTTTCATGAGATTTGACTGAATCACGAGAAACTCCGTAAACCACATAGTTAAGTTTTTTAAATTTTGGTAATAAGTTGTTAAAATCGATACCTTCAATGGTGCAACCCGGAGTACTGTCTTTCGGATAAAAATAAAGAATAACGTTTTGACCTTTAAGGCCCGTCAGTTTGATCTTTTCATCGTTTTGATTCGCCAGAGTTAGAGCTGGAATTTTCATAAATTATCTTCCTGTTTTGGGCACCTGATTGTTATCTGCAGGTGGTTCGGGTGTTGTTTGGTTGAGGTCTGTTTGCGGATTATTCATATCTAATTCATGAGTCGGCTCAATCAGCGATCCATCAGGATTCAAAAGCGCCGGAGGTGCCGGAGGAATAAAATCTGCAGCTGGCGGAGTAGCCTTGCGCGGAGGATCAATATAATCATCGCGGACAGCGAGTTCTTCTTCTTTGAATTTAATTTTTCCCTCTTCAGGAACAACAATGTTAATTTTACTACGCTCAACGAAGTCTTTAAATCGCCCCCCCGTAATGGTGATTTGATTTTTAGCGGCACGATCAAATTTAAAATGATGTAGTTTAATTTCTTCAAGTTGCGCACCGGTACCAATCGTTATTAATGTATTATCACAATTGATTTCAAAAACTTTATTATTCGAAATGACTAACTGACAAATTTTATCTTTCTGATTCAGCATAGCCGAGTCACCGATAACCGTTTGCCATTCACTTTGGATGAAGCTCACCTGATAGATTTGCGTGCTATTTCGTTTTAGTCGAGCGATCACTTGAGGTTTTTTCTCACAGGTTCTCAAAACTTCAATATCATCATCTGTTATGTTTTGAACTTCAATTTTATTGCAATTATAAAAAATGGGATTCGATTTAGATCCGCTTTTTTTATTGAACTTCAAATCGAGCAACTGACTCAGTATCATAAGTTGACTAGGAATTTTTGGGGTATTTTTAAATTGAACATCGACAATTTTAAATATTTCAACTTCGACATTGCCAGAAAATCTCAAATAGTCTAAAAAATCATTTTCAATTTGAAATCGATTACTTTTGATTGATTTTTGACCAATATTCAGTTGATTCGCATTTGTTAATACCACGTCTACTTTGTCGACGACCGACGGCCTATCAGCGCCCGTTTTTTTAGTGCATGATGTAAAACCAAACGCCATGATAAGGATAACAATTATGTTATGCATATCTCTATTAGAATATTGATAATTGATTTTTACAACAAAAAGTGGACAATAGAGCAAAAGAACTAATTAAAAAGGATACTCATGATAAACACGCCGAACCAGACATCTACCAATAAATTATGGACTAAACAGTACCCTAAACAGGTGCCCGCAGAAATT
>CALMPX010000074.1 GCA_937871355.1 uncultured Bdellovibrio sp. | reverse complement strand
ATATCTTTCGGCATACGAGCTTTAATTTTAGCTTCATATTTTTCCTGAAGAGCTTTATTGGCTTCATCTCGCATTTTAGAAATTTTTGCGGTGAGCTTTTGAAGATCTTTAATGTTTTTAATGAGGTCTTTTTTTAAAGCTAAGCCTTCACGAATACGTTCCGTATCTAATTTTTTTAAAGCGGCTTCGAAAGTCCGTTTCAACGTTTGCACTTCGTTGATGTTAATATTTTCCGGCTCTTCGAACTGAATGATATCCGGTTGACGCGTGATCATTTCAAAACGAATTTCTTCTTTTAATTGAAGATCACGAGCCAGTTTACGAAATGATTTTAAATATTCGTGGGCAAGTTTTGTATTGATATTGATTTTGCCAGCGACGGTCTGAGCCTTTACTTTACGAGCAATGTAAATATCGACGGTACCTCGTTTAACAAATTCGCCTAATTTTTTCTTGAGTTCAGATTCATAACCATAAAAAGCTTTCGGCAAATGAAAACGATTTTCTAAAAATCGTCCATTCACCGAACGGATACTTATTTCAATTGATACATCTGCTGTTTGACCTCGAAAGAGGCCGTACCCTGTCATACTTTTCATATTTTATTATCCTAAAATCTAGTAACGGTAGTGATCTGGCTTGAAAGGTCCCGCTTCGCTGGTGTGAAGGTACTTTGCTTGCTTGCCTGTTAATTTTGTTAACTTCACGCCGATTTGCTCTAAATGAAGTGCCGCTACTTTTTCGTCGAGCTCTTTAGGTAAACGATAAATCGCGATGTCTTTGTATTTAGCTGTATTTGTGTATAAATCTAATTGAGCCATAACTTGATTGGTGAATGAATTACTCATGACAAACGAAGGATGCCCTGTTCCACAACCTAAGTTCACTAAACGACCTTTGGCCAAAACGACAATCTCTTTGCCATTTTTCAAAGTGTGAACATCAACTTGTGGCTTAATTTCCCGTTGTTTTGAGTTTTTATTCAACCAAGCCATATCAATTTCAATATCAAAGTGACCAATGTTACAGACGATCGCGTTGTCTCTCATTTTCATAAAATGCTTTTCAGTTATGATATCGCAACAACCGGTTGCCGTTACAAAAATATCGCACTGAGAAGCGGCTTCATCCATTGTTACAACTTGATAACCTTCCATAGCGGCTTGTAAAGCGCATATAGGATCAACTTCGGTGATCAAAACACGAGCTCCTAAAGCGCGAAGAGACTGAGCTGAACCTTTTCCCACATCTCCGTAACCAGCCACGACACAAACTTTACCGGCAACCATAACATCAGTCGCCCGTTTTATACCGTCAGCTAAGGATTCACGACAACCGTATAAATTATCGAATTTAGATTTAGTAACTGAATCATTCACGTTAATAGCTGGAACTTTTAATTTTTTATTTTTAAGCATCACTTCTAAATTGTGAACGCCTGTTGTGGTTTCTTCTGAAAGACCGATAATTTTTTTCAGCATATGCGCAAACTTCGGAGTATGCATCATGTTCGTCAAATCGCCACCGTCATCAAGAATAAGATTATAACCTTCTTTTCCCCAACCGGTGATGGTTTGTTCGATACACCAGTTAAATTCATCTTCCGTTAAACCCTTCCAAGCAAAAACGGGAATTCCCGCAGCGGCCATGGCGACGGCGGCATGATCTTGAGTCGAAAAGATATTACAAGAAGACCAACGAATTTCAGCGCCTAAGTAAATCAATGTTTCAATGAGAACGGCCGTTTGGATTGTCATATGAAGACAACCGGCAATGCGAGCCCCTTTAAGAGGTTGTTTTTTTCCGTACTCTTTACGTAAAGCCATCAAACCTGGCATTTCTTTTTCAGCGATCAAAATTTCTTCACGACCCCATTTGGCCAGATCCGCGAATACTTTGGGATCTTTCATGGCTGCAGCACAGACTTTATAGTCCGTGAATTTTTTAGACGTGGTTTTAGTCGAAGTTTTCAAACTACCCGATATTTTACTCTGTGATTTTGTTTGGACTGCATTTTTCATATCATTCTACCTTTGTTGTTTTATTTTTAAATTATTCGACTGTTAAAATTTCATAACCCACATCCGTGATGAGCAATGTGTGTTCGAATTGTGCGGATAATTTCATATCCGCTGTTTTATAATACTTAATACTTGAGCCAGGAATATCGAATTCGACGAACTCATCAACACCTTCGTTAACCATGGGTTCAACAGTGAAACAGGTCCAAGGAATGATTTTTTCACCCTTACCACGTTTGCCAAAAGCGGGAACAAAAGGGTCCGCATGAAAAACACGACCGATGCCGTGTCCTCCGATTTCTTTAATCGTGGTGTAACCACGACGAGTCACAAATTTATTTGTTTCAAAGCCAATGTCGCCGGTATACCCCGTTGGTGTGACAGCTTCGATTCCAATCATCATGGCTTTGTAAGCGGCATCTACTAAATCAGCCGCCACATCAGAAACTTTTCCCACCATAATCGTTTTTGAGGTATCTCCAAAAAAACCATCTTTTTTAACAGTTACATCAATATTTAAAATATCACCCTCTTTGACTTTATACTCAGAAGGCAACCCGTGACAGACAACTTCATTGACCGAAATACAAGTGGCTTTCGGGTATCCACCGTAACCGATACAAGCCGAAGTTCCTCCGATTGATTTTGTAAAATCATCAGCAATTAAATCAAGTTCGTTCGTTGTGATTCCGGGTTTTACAAATTTTCCAGTGTGATTCAACACGCGAGCCGCCATTTTGCAAACTGTACGCATTTTAATGATTTCATCTTTAGATAACGGAACGGCTTTTCGACTGTTAGACATATGCGAGTGAGATTATACCAAAAGAGCCCTATTGGCTAGAGAGGAAGTCGTCTTTTTAGTTCGTGAGAACTGGTTATATCGCTCTTGGGATTCGAACAAAGGGGAAATAAAAAAGGCTAACTTGCGTTAGCCTTTTAATTACTCATAAAAGAGCTTTAAATCACTCGAGGAGTGAATAAAAACTATTTTAAGTGTTTAGAAACAAGTTTCGTCATTTCGAACATTGAAACTTGGTTTTTTCCGAAGATTGGTTTCAATTTGTCATCAGCATTGATGTTACGACGATTTTTTGAATCTTGTAAGTTGTTCTTTTTGATGTAAGCCCATAATTTTTTAACAACTTCAGTACGTGGAATTGGAGTTGCACCAACTACAGCTGCTAAAGTTGTAGAAGGAGTTAATGGCTTCATGAAAGCTGCATTAGGTTTACGTTTAGTAGCTGCTTTTTTAGCTTTAGGAGCAGCAGCTTTTTTAGGAGCAGCAGCTTTTTTTGTAGCTTTTTTAGGGGCCGCTTTTTTTGCAGCTTTTTTAGGGGCCGCTTTTTTTACTGTTTTTTTTGCCATTGTATATTCCTCCGATAAGGGTTGTTAAGGCTTCGTTCTCTATGACTTTCGTCAACACAGTCCTAAGTCTAAGGGGAGATAAAACCTTTTGTCGAGGGAAAAAAACAAGTTTTTTCATTATTTTTGAAAATCCCCCTCGAAGAATGCTGTTTTCCCCTCGAGAAATCACATTTTTTCACAGTTTTAGACCTATTTCCCCTCGAGAAAATGCCAAAAGCACCGATCAAATGTACGCATGACAAAGACATTTTCTGAAATCTTAGATGAACAACTTGTTCAAAATACCTCTGAAAACAGTGGTGAAAGTCTTGATTCTCACTATTCTTCTCATGTTGAATACGCCCATTTTTATCAAATCAGATTCACAGACTCCCCTATCTTTACCCCATCACCTCCTGCAAATTCTCGCAGCAAATACCTTTCTCAGGTTCGTGTAGTCAAAGTGAACTCGTCTGTTGAAAGACCTGTCGAATATATATTAGAGAGTCATCAAAAGACGTCTTTAGACTATCTTAACGAGCGCTTAGCACCGTCTCAACGTTTGATCGGACAGTTCTCGTTTCTTCAGCTTAAGACGGCTTTCCGTCGCCTCGCGAAGGATTCTCACCCTGATCATGGTGGACATGCTGAATCTTTCCTCGAACTGATGAATCACTTCAAAGTCCTCTCAAACTTCTTAACAAGTCTTAATTAACACGATGTAAAAGCGACAGAAGGCCCTATGCCTTCGCTTTTTTTGTTTATTAAAGACATAAAACCCATTAGTCTCGACGCCATGAGCGCACCCCAAGAGCTAACTCCACAAAAAGATATCCTTTTAGGCACTTTGAATTCAACGTACCAGCATTCCTCATTTGGTCTTCGTTATCTCTACGCCAACATGCAAAGTCTTCAGAACCAAACGCAGATTATTGAATGGACCATCAAAGAAAATACGCGAAATATTGTAGAGCAGATCTTAGCCTACAGACCCAAAATCATGGGCTTCAGCGTCTATATTTGGAATACGGAAGAAATGTTCGAAGTCTGCTCGATGTTAAAAACCGTAGCTCCTGACATCATTATCGTTTTAGGTGGCCCGGAAATTTCATATGAAACCGAAACTCAACGTCTTTTTCAATTATGTGACTATGTTATCACCGGCGAAGCTGATCATTCTTTCCGCGAATTTTGCCAAACTGTTTTGAACGGTGAAAAGCCTGTTGATAAAATTATTCGAAGCGTTTTACCAGACATCAAATCGGTTTTGACGCCTTATCATCTCTATACAGATGATGACATTAAGAATCGCGTCATCTACGTCGAAGCTTCTCGGGGCTGTCCTTATAAATGCGAATACTGTTTATCGTCACTGGATAAATCCGTTCGTAACTTTGATACTGATCACTTTCTTAAGTCGATCGATAGTTTAATCGAGCGTGGCGCGCGCACCTTTAAATTTGTCGATCGTACGTTTAATTTAAGTCCTACGACTTCGACGGCTATTCTTAAATACTTCTTAACCAAGATTCATCTTGGTTTATTTCTTCATTTTGAAATGGTTCCTGATCGTTTACCTCAGGAAATCAAAGATTTAATCATTCAGTTTCCTGAAGGCAGTCTTCAATTCGAAGTCGGCATTCAAACCTTAAACCCCACGGTGGCTGTTAACGTTTCTCGGAAAAATGACCTGGTAAAGGTTCGTGATAACTTTAAATTTATATTAGAGCACACCAAAATCCATACCCATGCTGATTTGATTGTCGGACTTCCCGGAGAAACGCTAGAAAGCTTCGGCCAAGGTTTTGATCAATTAGCTGAAATGGGACCGGATGAAATTCAAGTGGGTATTTTGAAACGTTTAAAAGGAACTCCGATTGTTCGCCATGAAGTTCCGTTCAAAATGATTTACCAAAAATTCGCTCCTTTCCAGATTATTTCGACGTCGACGATGGACTACGCCACTTTACAGCAAATGAATCGCTTCGCCAAGTTCTGGGATCTCTATGCCAATAGTGGGGAATTTAAAAATTTGATCTCACTTTTACGAAAACAAGAAGGCTCATTTTTCTGGAATTTTATGGGACTCGTTAATTTTCTAAATGTGAAATACTCTGAAACTCATTCTATCTCTTTAATGTCTTTGTGCGAACAGGCTTGGAATTATCTTCAACAAGAACTTCACCTACCAGAGGATGCGGCCACAGAAGTCATCGTAGCCGATTATTGCAATG